>DUZJ01000096.1 GCA_013349615.1 Planctomycetota bacterium
CCATCCGCCGGGCCCAGAGCCAGTTGAACAGGGCGGTTCGAGCACCGCCGACGTGCAAATAACCTGTTGGTGACGGCGCAAAACGCGATACGACCATTGCAAACCTCATCAATTTCGGAAATACATGAAAAAAAACACAATAAGCTAATACAGGGGCATTGTCAAGAACCAGAGATGGTGAGCAAATTTGGGGTGTATCCATACCAGGTTAACAGGTTGCTGCTGCCGGAAACCATTCAGAATGACAAAATTACTCCCAACGGGACACAAAAGGGAATTTTTCTAATTAGGCTAAAATTTTACTTGCCCCGTTGGAGACTCTTTGGTATTAGAATGTTTAGCTGCTGGAGCAATTAGCTCTAATGGGGCTTGCAAAGGTTTGTCCGGCACGACAAAATGGCAGCAACTCAATTTTCAATTAACAGATGGAGAAAAAAATGGCCGGTAAAAAGAAACTCGAAAAGAAGAATTTAAGGCCAAAAACCGCCGAATTCTACAGTTTCGCGCCTTACGCTCTTGGCTTTGCACTTTTTGTTTGCACTTTGCTGCTTAGTGGGTGCGTCCCAACTCCTGAAAGTGAAAAGATGCAGACACCTCAAGTCGGCAAGCTCGTAAAGACGTCACTTCAAGAGAAGAGGGTAAAGCTGCTGAAAGCAATCAACCGCAGATTTGACAATCCCAGCGCCCATTTCGAGCTGGGCCGGTTGTATCAAGCCAACGGCTCGTGGGCTGCGGCAGAATATCGTTACAGTACCGTTCTGCGTTTTGACCCTGTCCACCGAGATGCCCAGGCAGCGATGGTGAAAGTGCTTACCGAGAGCGGCGACACGGCCCGCGCCAAGCTCTGCGCTGATACCTATACGAAGCAGGTTTCCAGCTCGCAGGAGTGGTCACTTGAGCTTGGACAAGCGTTTCAGAAACAGGAGCTGGATGAGTATGCATTGGCCTGTTACCAACAGGCGCTTCGTCTGGGGCCGAATTCGGCCGAGGCCAACAAGCAGCTCGGCTTCTATTATTTGAGAAAGAACGATAAGGTCCGGGCGAGGGAATATTTGAGCCGTAGTTTTGAACTTAATCGCAACCAGCCGGAGGTGGCCCTTAAACTGGGCCAGCTCGGAGTGGAAATACGGATACCACAAGAGACCGAAAAAGACACAAAGAAGGACATCAGGTAGAACCAACCTGATACACATTACCTGATAGCCTGGTATTCCGGTATTTTTTTCCGCCCCGCGGCGAACGGATGCGCCGCGGGTTTTTTTAATTTTTCAGTTTACTATTATTCCATTTATTATTTTTCAATATTCCATAGTTGGTTTCAACGACCGGTAAGTGGTCAAAAGAAGTGTTTAGAAATAGTCAATAGAAAATAGTCAATTTATATTTTCTGCCACGAAGGCACCAGGACACCAGGATTATAAACATATTTATTTTTTAACTTCGTGCCTTTGTGTCTTTGTGGCTAATTCATCAATAAATGTCGCTGCTGGGATTGCACATTGCGGACGTTTTAGTGCTGGGGCTATACCTTGTCGGGATAACCTGTATTGGCATTTGGGCTGCAAGAAGGATAAAAAACATCGCCGATTTCTTTATGCCCCGCCGATTCGGCAAGGCGATGATGGTGATGCACGCCTTTGGGACCGGCACCCATTCCGACCAGGCTGTCAGCGTAGCTTCAAAAAGCTTCACAAACGGGCTGTCCGGGATATGGTATCAGTGGCTGTGGCTGTTCGCAACGCCGTTTTACTGGTTGATTGCACCGGTGATGAGACGCTTCAGGGCCATAACCACCGCCGATGTTTTTGAAGCCAGATTCAACCCCAGCGTTGCGAAGCTATTTGCCGTTGTGGGGATGTTGAACCTTTCAATTAATATTGGTGTTATGCTCAAAGGCTCCAGCGCGGTGGTAGATGCGAGCACCGGAGGTTGCGTTTCCTCCAATGTCGCTATTGCTGTGATGACTGTAATGTTCGTCATATATGGAATAGCGGGCGGCCTCTCTGCTGCCATTATTACTGACTTTATCCAGGGCGTACTAACCATTATTTTCTCTTTTCTGCTGCTGCCCTTTGTCCTTCACGCAGTGGGCGGCCTTGGCGGAATACGCGATGCAATACCGAATGCGAAAGAGATGTTTTCTCTCGTAGCGCCCGGCGAGATTGGATTCTTCTATGTGGTGATGATATCTTTGAATGGTCTGGTCGGCATCGTAACTCAGCCCCATACGATGGGAAACTGTGCTGCCGGCAAAACCGAAAACGAAGGACGGGTCGGCTGGATGTGCGGGAACTTTGTTAAACGGATATGCACCGTGGCATGGTGCTTAACAGGCCTTGCCGCAATCGCCTATTTCAGCAGCCGTGGGACAAAACCGGAACACCCCGACCAGGTCTTCGGCCTGATAGCGGCCGACTTCCTGCCGAAAATATTACACGGGGCACTCGGTCTCTTCCTCGCAGCACTTTTGGCTTCCGTGATGAGTTCCTGTGACTCGTTTATGATTGCCTCATCCGGCCTGTTCACAAAAAATATTTACCAGCCTTTAGTACCGGATAAAACCCAGAAACATTATGTCCTTGTTGCCCGGATCGCTTCACTGGTAATAGTTGCCGGCGGCGTCGCCTTTGCCTATTCGCTGCCCGGTGTTGTCAAGGGCCTGGAGATATTCTGGAAGGTATCGGCCATGATGGGTATCGCATTCTGGCTGGGGCTTTTCTGGAGGCGCACAACGGCAGCCGGTGCCTGGGCCGGGACTTTGGCCGGTTTTGGCGTGCTGCTTCTCACCGGCAGAATCGCCTTTGGCCAATATGTCCTTTGGGATTTCAATATACAGTTTGCCGATAAGCTGCCGGACTTCATGCTCTGGCAAGGTAAATTATATTTGCCCTGGCAGATGATTTTTTACCTTTCAGCAGGATTATTGGTCAATGTTTTGGTGAGCTTGTTTACCAGACCGGTTGCCAGGGAAAAACTCGACAACTTTTACGCACTGGTGCGGACCCCCGTCAGGCTGGGTGAGCAGGTAGCTGTCCCCTGTACTTTGCCGTCCGATGCCGTTGTCCCCAAGAAGCGAAGCCTGTTTCCAAACACTAATCTTGAGATACTGATTCCATCTCGCAGCTCGGTGCTCGGATTCCTTGCCGGCTGGGGATGCGTCGCAGCGATTATTTACTCAGTTTATCTGATAGCAAAGGTATAAGCGGATAGCAGACATCACAAATATCAAGGAGAAGGAACTATGAGCAGGACAAAATGCCGGATTTCAACGGGGCTCCTGTGCCTCTTCACAACAGCTTGTGTTTTCGGCGCTGATAATGTCTACAACGTGCACGACTACGGCGCCAGGCCGGACGGCAAAACCCTGTGCACCAAATCCATCCAGAAGGCAATCGACGAATGCGCAGGGCAAGGTGGCGGAACCGTCTATTTCCCACCGGGACGGTGGCTGACGGGCACCGTTTATCTGGCCGATAACGTCACGATCGAGCTTGAAAACGGCTGTACGATCCTTGGGACCACCGACAAGAGTCAGTATGGTCCACCCCGTCAGTTGCTGCGTGCTGAGGGAGAGCAGTACAGTACCTGGGCCATCTTCGCCGGCAAGGGTCTCCGATCCATTGCCATACGTGGCCGCGGTACGATTGACGGACAGGGCAGCCACTTCAAATACAAGAACGGTGCTCGTCCCAAGAACCTCTACTTCGAGGACTGTCAGGATGTCCTGATTGAGGGCGTGCGCCTGCGTAGTGCCGGCAGTTGGATGCAACATTACCGCGACTGCGACCGGCTAACGATTCGCGACATCGCGGTCTTTAACCACGTCAGCTATAACAACGACGGGCTTAATATCGACAGTTGTCGGGATGTCACCATCATAGGCTGCATGATAGATTCTGATGATGATGCCATCGTACTCAAGAGCCTCTCCACCAAACCGACGGAAAACGTCGCGATCTCGGACTGCGTGATCAGCAGCCACTGCAACGCGATCAAGATGGGTACCGAGTCAGGCGGCGGCTTTCGCAATATCACGGTGTCCAACTGCACGATCTGCTCGCCGCGTTACTCGCGGAAGATCTACGGTCGGCAACGCGGTCTTGCCGGCGTCGCCCTGGAGATCGTCGATGGCGGAACACTGGACCGGGTAGCGATCTCGAACCTCACGATCAAAGGTGTCACGGTTCCTATCTTCATGCGGTTAGGCCACCGGGCCCGTACCTACGGGCCTGACCAGCCCAGGCCCGATGTAGGGATTTTCCGCAATGTGGTGGTGAGCAATATCATCGCCACAGACTGCTTCACGGTTGGATGCTCGATAACAGGACTTCCGGGACATAGCATTGAGAACGTTACCCTCAGTAACATCAACCTGGATTTCGAGGGCGGGGGCAACCGGGAAGATGCCAAACGCGAGATTCCCGAGAAGCCGGACAGCTACCCCGAGAGCACGATGTTCGGCACGCTTCCTGCCTATGGCTTCTTCTGCCGTCACGCCAGGGACTTGAGACTGCACAATGTCCGGGTGCACACGTCCACGCCCGATCTTCGACACGCGATTGTCTTGGAAGATGTGGAAGATGCGCTGATTGACAGTCTCGACGCTACATTCTCCGCAGGCGCCGGTTCAATGGTTCGTTTAACCAACATCAAAGGGACCTTTATTCGCGGATGCAGACCACCGGCAGGCACAGGCACATTCTTAAAACTGGAAGGGGCTGCAAGCGAAAGAGTGGTACTCGTAGCCAACGACTTCAGCCACGTCCGCAAAATGGTTGAGATGGCGTCGGATGTTCCGAAAGCAGCTCTGGCTGAAATAGCAAATCACGTTGAACAAAAATCACGAAAAGATTAGAATAAATTAAATTCTTTGCGAAGAGCTCGACCAAATGGCAAGAGCTAAAAAATCGGTTCTGAGCTTACCTGATGGCGTGCCTGTAGTCTTTGCCGTCGCCTTATCTCTCTGTCCGCTGATTCTGGTTGCGTTCCTGGAGATAGTGTTAGTTCTGCAACGTGAGTTTTATGTAGTATCTTCAGTTGTGCCGGGTATCCCTCTGGTTAGCTTGACACTGTTGAGACTGCGAAAATCACAGCCAGCCTTATTCGCCGTTCTCATGATAGCTCTTGGTGGTTTGGCTCTCATCGCATTGTTAGAGATATACGTCGCCCGACCTTTGCTGCTGATGATTTTCGCCTGCCTTGCAGTTGTGCTCAGTATCCCTGTGGTTATCCTGGTCGTTCAAAAATTCGTGAAGACAGCGCTAATAGTATATCTGCTGTTTCTATGTGGATTTGTCGTGTTTCACAATGTGCCGTGGAGTTCGCGTCACGGTTTTCTGCGTGAGTTGGGCCGTATCAAACCAGGTCGGTACCTGGACCGGACACACCCCGGAATAGTTGCGACTGCAAGACGACACGGCCCAGGAATGACTTTTGCCGAGGTTGAAGAGCTCATGGGGTGCTATCCCGTCTTAATTGGCGAAAAATGGTATCGGCCGCTCAAAGAGCCTTCTAATGGCAGGGTGCGTTTTGCCGCAAACTACGAACCGGACATCAATGCGCGCCGCAAGGTCAAGGTGATGAATGGCAGGGCCGGTTATCAATACAGCGGCGAAGCACGTTTTAACGGTGATTTTGGCTGGGTGGATTTTCGAGATGGTCGAGTGGTCAGAGTTAAGTTCTTACCAGATTAGCAAATTGGCAGCCAGCTATTAGGTGCGGTTGGCCGTGCTTATTGCGAGGGCGTTGTGTTAATTCCCGAACCGGCTGCCCTCTTGCTACCTGGCTTGGGTGCGCTGATTGTGAGGAGGCAAGGCACGTACTTGTCGGAGAAAGCGCCCCTTGTTACAATTGTGTACAACTGTTTTAGGTGACTATGAAAAGTGTATGAAAGTGCCGAGGAACGATAATGCAAAATTCAAGACTACTATCAGTAACACTCAAGGTTTTATACTTCGTGTTTTTGGTTACGGTTATGTCTGTCTGTCGGGGCCAGGAAACGGCGCCTCAAATAACGAAAGATAGACAATCTCAAACCGACCTGAATCGAGCCTTGCAGACCATTCCCAGAAGTATCCCGACTGCACCACCGGAACATCCCGGCAACGTGTTCTTACTCGGCGAGGATGTGAATATCAAATTTCCTAAAGAAATTTCGAATAAAGCTGTCGGTTGGCGCCTGCTCGATGACCGCAGGGCCGTTATTAGACGCGGCACTATCGACGATAAGAAATCGAAAGCACTCGTAACCATCGGCGGCTTAGGGATCGGCTGGTACCGAATCGAACTTCTTGATGCTGCCGGCAAGGTTGTGAATTGGACGACCGCGGCGGTCCTGGCAAGGCTGGCTGAACCGGTACCGCAGGATTCGCCTGTGTGTGTCGACTCGGCTACGTCCTGGTTTGCAGCGAATGAGCCAGTTCGACAGGAACGTTTCGCTCAATTAGCTGCATTAGCCGGGGTGAATTGGATACGCGACCGTATGAGCTGGGGTGGATTCCAGAGAGGACCCGACAAGCTCCCGAACAAAACTACCTATGACACGGCGGCTACTTTCCAGGCACGATACGGACTAAAAGTCCTCCAGGTATTTCATGACACACCCGGCTGGGCCCTAAATGAACAGCTCGACGGCAAGCGACGGTACAAACGGTTCCCCAGGAACCTGCGCCTGCTATACAAGTTCTGCAAAGCTATGGCCCAGCGGTACAAAGGCCGGGTACTCGCCTGGGAGCCCTGGAACGAGGCAAATATCACTATGTTCGGCGGCCACACTATCGACGAAATGTGCTCCCACCAGAAAGCAGCATATCTCGGCTACAAGGCAGGCAATCCAAATCTTACCGTATGTTGGAACGTCTACGCGGGGGCAGGGACACGGCTGCACTCTGAAGGTGTGCTTGAAAACGAGACCTGGCCCTATTTCGAGACGTATAACATCCACTCATATCAGAAGCCCGACAATTATCTGAAGCAGTTTGCACCGGCACGAGAAGCCGCGTGTGGACGGCCGATTTGGATTACCGAATGTGGAGTCCGGCTTCTGTCTAAAACCGGCAGGCCCTGGAGCGAACTGTCACAGGAGGACGAACTAAAGCAGGCCAAATTCATCGCTCGCTCTTATGCCGGCAGTTTATTTGCCGGAGTCAACCGGCACTTTTTCTTCATCTTAGGCAACTTCCCGGAGAGGGGAGTCCAGTTTGGCCTCTTGCGTAACGACCAGACTCCCGGGCCCGGCTACGTGGCCCTTGCAGCACTCGGCCGCTTCCTGGCTGGAGCAACGTGTCTGGGCAGATGGGTCCCGGAGAACAATCCCTCCGTGCGGGTTTACGCTTTCCATTCGCGCCCTGATGGGCGGCAGCGGGATGTGCTTGTAATCTGGGCGGAAAAACCCACAACGTGGTCATTGCCCACAAGCCTGCCGACAGAAGCTGTTTACGATTATCTGGGTCGGCCTCTCGTTAAAAATACGCCGACGAAGATGGATTCGGCTGCCGTTTTCGTGCTCCTTCCAAAGGGTGCCGCCCGAAAGCTGCCATTGGAACCACCGCTGCGTTCTTCGGCCTTTCGAGGCGGCGAAGCCTCACCCGTGGTGTTACAGCTCCAGATGCACAACAACTCGACTAAGCTCGACCAGCAGGCCCATACTGTTCCAGTGGGTGAGGAAACAAATCTTAGACTCTTTGCATATAACTTTAGTAACAAAGCAGTGAGCGGAACGATAACCGCCGAGCACGTTCCACAAGGATGTAAACTCGTACCGGACCGCTGGGAAATCACGCTCGAACCGATGGAGCGAAAACACCTGCCCGCTCGTTTCAGCATAAATGCCTCCGGAAGAGATGCAGCTTCTGACGGCTGGATAAAGCTGCAAGGGGATTTTGCTGATGCAGGTCAACCGGCCCTGGCGTTTCGGCTTGTACCAAAGTGAAAGACTGCTGTATTCCGCCTGAGTGGTTAAATCTGACAATGGAAAGGAAAAGAAACGTATGAAGCTGGAAAAATATTCATTTGGAATTGGTGACAGATTCGGCCGCGAGGGCTCGGCACAGCTTGCTGCCATAATAAAGGCAAAAGAGCACGGCCTTAACATCACACCTGTTTGGAACAAATCCAACAGAGAGCACACTATCATAGGCACAACGCCACAGGATACGCGCCGAGAGGCTGACAAGGCCGTGTCGGCGGCGGCGTGGAAAGACCCCTATTTTGTGGACGCCGACCACATCGGACTAAACAACGTTGATGTATTCATCGAATCCAGCGACTTCTTCACGCTTGATGTTGCCGACTTCATCGGGCAATCGGCGGACGAAAGCAATGTGCAAGCCTTCATCGAAAAGCACAAGAAATATATAGGCTCGCTGGCTATTCCCGGTATCGATGGGGCTTTGGAGATTACAGAAGAGCAGGTTCAGGCCATCGCGGGTAAGTTTCTACTGGCAATAAAAGAAGCAGGCAAAGTCTACCGCCATATCGAGGCGGCCAAAGGTGCCGGCAACTTCGTTACCGAAGTTTCGATGGACGAAACCAATGAGCCGCAGACGCCGGTCGAAATGCTTTTCATCATCGGTGCCATTGCTGATGAGGGCATTCCGGCCCAGACGATTGCACCGAAGTTTTCAGGCCGATTCAACAAGGGCGTTGATTATGTCGGCGACGTTGCAAAGTTTGCCAAAGAGTTCGAACAGGATATTGCCGTAGTTGCCTTTGCGGCCAGGGAATTTGGTTTGTCTGAGAACCTAAAACTAAGTGTGCACTCCGGCAGTGATAAGTTTTCAATTTACGGACCAATAGCTGATACGTTGAAGAAATTCGATGCAGGCCTGCATCTTAAAACCGCCGGCACGACCTGGCTGGAAGAGCTTATCGGCCTGGCGATGGCCGGCGGGGATGGGCTTGCCATTGCCAGGGAGGTATATGCGAAGTCTGTTTCGCGAATCGACGAACTTTGCGCCCCGTACGCTGCGGTCATTGATATCGACAGGGCGAAGCTGCCTACCCCCGAAGCCGTCAACCGATGGGACGAGGAAGCCTTTGCCTCTGCTCTCAGGCACAATCTATCGTGCGAGAGATACGACCGGAACCTTCGGCAGCTTCTGCACGTAGCGTATAAGGTCGCCGCCGAAATGGGCGAGCGCTACTTCAACGCACTGGCCAAATACGAAGACATAATCGCACGGAATGTGACAGAGAATATCTATGACCGGCACATAAAGCCTATCTTTATGGGGACCAGGTAAACCATTTTACCAAGCGACGTTTTGCTTCATCTACCTGTTCCTGTTTTCGTTGAATATTTAGATTAGGATAGAAGTTGGCTGCTCTAAGGACGCATAGCCATCCTGGCTGTTCCACAGAAGAAAATTGATTGCCAACTATGGATAGGGCCCTTTGTACTATCCCTGAATCATTATGGCGTGACAAGAATTGCTGACCTTCCCTATAATCATTTAGGCTCGCCAGCGTTGCTATTGTATAGATATCAAAGGCGTGAACCTGCGCCTGAGCCTCATCTTTCCTGGGTCCCTCATTCCTATCATCAAAGGCGAAAAGTTTGAGTATTAGCTGGTTTGTTAACGAGGGAACTAACACTTCAAGTCCTTTAGCCATTTCATTTCCAGGCATAATGTGTAAGAGGGAAACTGTCTTCAGGTCCTCCTCGATGAAAACCGATTCGGGTGTGAGGTGTCCATGGAGCTTGGACTTCACAAGTACAGCCCTGAAATCCTTAGTGTCAATCCCTTCAACTGGTTGTGCAAGAATATCTAAATATTGGTTACCTTTCTGAAATTGAAAATGTTTACCACCTTCGTATGCGATGTACTTTAACTTGTCGATGATTATCTCTGCAATAGCATTTCGACGAGATTGTTCCAGCAGTTGAGTCTTCGTGAGCATTAGGTCTATATCATTAGTTATCCGCAGAGGCAGTTCACTCTGCTTGTCGTAAAAGCGAATATAAATCCCGAGACCGCCACAAATAAGAGGCTTGATGCCGATTTCCTTAAAGGCGCTTGCTAATTCGAGAAGCTGCCTGAATATCATCTCATCCATCAAACTGACCTTTTAAAATTCGTGGTTTGAGCAACTCCGCGACCTTTGGGCCTCTCGGAGTATCTGCCATCATTTCCAGGTAAAGCTCAATATCATCAACCACAGCCATAGAAACTTTAACAATCGAAGCGATGGTAAGTTCGACTTCGGTTGAATTGAACCAATTACAAGAGTCGTTTGTCTCAATAAATTTGAGATTCCCGAATTCCGTATCTGATGTGATGAAATCAAACTCTTTCCTTGCTTGTTCTATGTCTTTAACCAATATCGTTATTTCATCTGTAGCTGCAAGCCCCTTGATTCTTGCTGCGTAGAAACCACAAGCCAGATAGTTGAAGTACTGACTCAAACTTAATCGCATAGAAACACTTTTTAAGTCTTTAATGGAAAATCTATATGCTTTTACTTCTTTGCGCTTTGCATAACTGATGTAACCTTCGGAGAGTCTTTCGAGAACTTTCAGAGCATCTATTACAGAGATAAGTGATTTTGTTTTTCTTATGAGTATTTCCTCTTCGAGAGATTTTAGAACCCTTGAGACGGTACCGGCTGTTATGTTGGCGTTGCGGCTGTTTATAAAATCAACCAACTCGTATTGTGTTCTGAATCCTCCTGGTTTCAGAAGCAAAGCTCTGCTTACAAGAGATGAGGTCCCTTGAAAAATCTTCTTAATCGGTGCCGTGTCGGGAAATTTGTTTTTGTTGCCGGTCCGCTCAATGTATATTTTACCCGAAACCTGCACCATCATATTGCCACAAAGGTCTATCCAGGAAACACCTTCCTTTGCCAAAGCCTTTGCCTGTCTTTTGCCTATATATGGCGCTATTACCATAGGCACCCCATTCTTCATTTTCTTCACAAAACTACGAAGCAAACTGAACATTAGAAAAATCTGCTTCGGGGTAGCTATAGATTGGATTTTGACCATCACCTCAAATGAGGGTCCACCTGGAATGGAAAACTCTATAACCGCATCGGGACAAACATCCTGTGTAAATGGCGGCTGTACCTCGTACCTTATTATGTTCAAAGGGTTATATAGCTCCGGTGAGCTTATGAATCTTTGTATTATCTCTTTTTCTTTTAGCCTCATGACCATTTTCCTAAAATCATATGTTTTCCTATATAGGATATATCGTAATTTTATGCAATTATCAATAATTTTTTGCGCATATTTTATATATTTCCTATATAGGAAATTATTTATATTCTCGCAAATATCAAAATTATGAGGAAAAACAGCTTCTATTATTGTTCAATTCATATTCGCATAAAAGCCATCCGGTGGATGGCGCAGCCTAAAGAGCTGACCAATTGCCCAAACGCCTTTACAGACTCCAGTGGGGATGGAATGACTAAGCAATTGTGCAGAAAAGTGCCAAATCTGGCCGATATAAAGTCCGGAAGGGATACGCGATTGTTGTGCGCAGAACCAATAAGGCGTTTTTTATAGGGCCTGAAAGGGAATGAGCAGCGTTAAGAACAAAAAGTCAAAAAGAAAAGCTGCCGAATGTCTTGCGATTGCAGTGCTGCTGGTGCTTCTGTGCAGTTGTGTCAGCTTCGATATCGGTGATTGGCCGAGCAAATTTGTCTATCCTCATAACGACCCGTCTGCTAACTTGTGCGGCTCAATAGGCGCTTTCTGCGCGTATTATCTGCTGTATTATGTTGGGCCGGGGATGTTTGTCATACTGGCTTCGGCAATTTCTTTTTTGGCTGCGAACCTGGCACATAGGAATACAAGCCAACCCATCTTGAGAGTAGTTGGGCTGGGGCTGCTAACCGTGGCGGCTTCCAGCAGTTTCTATTGCTTGTGGCCTTATCGGTTCTATGGCTTCCCAATGGGTTCCGGCGGAGTGCTCGGCGTTGGGACGGTGGTGTTTTTGCGCAGCCATCTTGCCCTGGTAGGCACCTTCATACTGATTGCAGCTACCTGGATTGTAGGCTTTGTTCTGTTAGCGGATAGTGTTATCCTGGCGGGGCTGCGCGGGTTTAGTATTGTACTTAGAAAAATGGTTGGAGTAACAGCACCAGCCTGGTCGGCAGCGAAAGAGCGGTCGGAATTAGGGGCGATATGGCAAAAATTAAGTGCCAGGTCCGTACCCATTGGCCCACGGGCATTGAGCCAGGTTAAGAGTGAGACTGAACGGACTTCGGCGCCGGCTTCCAGGCAATTCAAGTTAATACCACCAAAGGTGCATAGGCCGGCCAAGTCCTATGTGCCGCAAAGCTATGATGATTATACTCTGCCGCCCTTGAATCTTCTGGCTGAGCCGGAACATACCTTTGCTGCGGTACAGGAGAAGGTCGTCAAAGCAAAAGCGGCTGCCCTGGAGCAATTGCTAACGGAGTTCAGTGTCAATGCGCGGGTGGTTGCAGCGGACACCGGGCCGGTCGTGACAATGTTTGAATTGGAGCTTGCAGCAGGTGTTAAGGTCAGCCACATTAGCACGCTCGCAAACGATATGGCTCGTGCGCTGGGCGTAGGCGCGGTTCGTGTAGTAGCTCCTCTGCCGGGCAAGCATACGATAGGGATTGAAGTGCCAAACACGGAGAAAGAAAAAGTTCGTATAAAGGACATCATGCGGTTGGCGGGCAGCAAGCCGGAGAGGATGGAGATACCGCTGTTTCTGGGCAAGGACTCGTCGGGCGAAGCACTTATTTCGGACCTGACGACGATGCCGCATCTGCTTATTGCCAGCACGACCGGCTCAGGTAAAAGCGTCTGCATTAACAGTATCATTACAGGGATACTTCTAACGAAGCGGCCGGACGAGGTAAAGGTGATTCTGATTGACCCGAAGATGGTCGAGATGACGGTGTTTAATACTATTCCGCACTTGATGTGTCCGATAGTTACTGATACCCAGCGGGCCGTCCAGATACTTGAATGGGCCACCATGAAGATGGATGAGCGTTACGCCCTGCTGGCAGAGGCGAGGGTAAAGAATGTAGCCGAGTATAACCGACTCGGCGCCGAGGAGGTCATTAAACGGTTTAACCCAACCAGTGCCGACGAAGAGGCCAAGATACCGAAGAGACTGCGCTACATTGTGATAGTAATCGATGAGCTTGCGGATCTGATGATGACCGCAGCCAAGGAGATAGAAGCTTATATCGTTCGTCTTGCGCAGAAGAGCCGGGCGGTTGGTATTCATATTGTGTTGGCTACTCAGCGGCCACAGGCGACTGTTGTTACCGGCCTGATAAAGTCAAATATGCCGACAAGGATTGGTTTCCGGGTTGCCGCAAGGCTGGACAGCCGAATCGTCCTCGACCAAAACGGGGCGGAAACGCTGCTCGGCGAAGGGGATATGCTGTTTCTAAAACCCGGCACGAGCGATTTGGCACGTGCCCAGGGCACCTATGTTGATGAGGCCGAGCTGAAGCGAATTGTCAAGTATCTTAAAGAAGTTGCCGAGCCCCAATTCCATCCTGAGCTTACTCAACTAAATAAAATCGACGTTACCGATATGCACAAGGACGAGCTTTTTGACGAGGGGGTTCGGATTGTTTTGGACTCGCAGCGAGGAAGCGTATCACTGCTCCAGAGGCGGCTCAATATCGGCTATGCCCGTGCTTCGCGGATAATCGAGATGATGGCGGCGGCTGGAATATTGGGTGAATACAAGGGCAGCCAGGCACGGGAAGTCATGATGACGCTGAAGGAATACGAGCAGATGCGTAAGCGAGCCGATGAGGAGAGTGCAATACATCAGGGCGTGGGTTCGGCTGATGAAGCGGACAAAGCAAAGCAGCCCTATGAGGGTTCCGCGGAGGGTGAATATCACTATGCAGCCGTCGAGGATGAAGATTAGCCCTCGAGGGGTCGATGTAGGCCGCCTGGCTTTTTTCATACCGGAAACTATGCTCAGCAAATAGAACGCATATCGTTTTTTTCGTGTTAATTTCCAAGCTTATTTTGGGCGTAATTGTCGGGCTATCCCTATTTTTCCCTTGAAAAAACTGGTTTTTAATCCTGGTAAGCTATTTTTTTGGAAAATGGCTTGATTAGCTGGTTTTAATCGTGTAGGTTATCGCGGTTGAAATTGCTCTGTCGCACGGGGTAGCTTTGGAACTGATTATTTACTATTGAATATTGACTATTGAAAAGCAGCAAAGAGCCAGTTTGTAAATTGAAAATAGTAAATGGTCAATGTTCCTGGGGTCAGCAGTTTTCACGGCGTGGCTGACTCAAGCCTCCGACAGGTGGTTCTCCCCGCTGTTTTGCTTGGCAAAGCCGAAGCAGCGGGAGGGCCCGTAGCCAAACCGGGCCGATACAAGACGGTCTCCGTGACAAGCAGCCGGCGATTGATTATTGATGCCTGGTAAGAGGTCAAAAATAAGTAGAAGAAGCCAATAATCAATTAGCTTACTCGTACCTGTGGTAACACAAGTACAGGTACCCGGTGGTGTAATAGGTAACACATGGGCTTTTGGTGCCCATATTCCAGGTTCGAGTCCTGGCCGGGTAGGATTGAATCGTGAAGCGTATCTCGTGAAACGAGATACACATAACGGGATAC
>DUZJ01000097.1 GCA_013349615.1 Planctomycetota bacterium
ACCGGCGGATTGCTCGTGGGTGCTACCTCCACAAGGTCTAAGCCGACGCTGCGTGCCCTGCTCATTGCCTCATTTCTGGCCACGATTCCTATTTGATTGTTTGATTCGTCGATTAGCCGAACTGTCTCGGCTTTTATCCCTCCGTTAACCTTTAATCCTCGTTTACTGATTCTGCACCACCTTACCTTTCTTTGTATTTCGTATCTCGTGAAACGTATCACGTATTCCACCTCACGCTTCACGAGAGACGTTTCATAACGCTAAATCTATTTTTTTATCGGCAATTTTGCTTTTCGCCATTCCTAAAAACTCGTTAATCTCCACTGTTTTGGTTTCTTTATCTCCCCGGATTCTTACGTTGACGGTATGGGACTGGGCTTCTTTAGGCCCAACTACCAACATAAGGGGCAGCTTTTCGCTGTAAGCTCTGGCAATTTTAACATTTATTTTTTCGTCTGTTAAATCGCAAGTGCAGCGAAGTTGGGCATCTTTGAGCTTCTGATGAACAGTCTTCGCATAATCATTTGTTTTTTCACTTATCGGCAAAATTCTTACCTGCTCCGGCGAAAGCCACAGTGGTAAATTGCCTGCATAGTGTTCTATTAGAATGCCGATAAATCGCTCAAAAGAACCCAGAACAGCCCTGTGAATCATAACCGGCGTCTTTTCGGTATTATCTTTGTCGGTATACACCAGGCCGAAACGCTGCGGCATCGAAAAATCCAGTTGAATTGTACCTAATTGCCACGACCTTTTCAGGCAATCTTTTATGTGAAAATCTATTTTCGGCCCGTAGAATGCGCCGTCGCCTTCGTTGATTTTGTACTCGATACTCCTATGCTGCAGCGCGTTTGTGAGGGCATTTGTAGCAGTGTCCCAAATCTCGTCCGAGCCTATATGTTTTTCGGGTTTCGTGGACAGCTCAATGTGGAACTCTTCGAATCCAAATGCTCTATATATCTCGAAGGTAAGGTCAATAACTCCAATTATCTCGGATTCTATCTGCTCGGGCGTGCAGAAGATGTGTGCGTCGTCCTGGGTGAACTGCCTTACCCGGAAAAGACCGTGCATAACACCGCTGGCCTCGTGCCGGTGCACCAGCCCAAGCTCGGCAACACGCATCGGAAATTGGCGATATGAATGCTGTCGAGTCTTATAAACCAGGCAGCCGCCGGGACAGTTCATCGGCTTTATGGCATAGCTGACATCATCGAAACTGGTGAAGTACATATTCTCTTTGTAATTGTCCCAATGGCCGCTCTTATGCCAAAGCTCCTCGTTGAGAATAATCGGTGTTCGGATTTCCTGATAGCCGTATTTATTGTGAATACCACGCCAGAAGTCCACTACGGCGTTCCAGATAATCATTCCTTTGGCGTGGATAAATGCAAAGCCGGGGCCGGCCTCGTTGAAACTAAATAAATCCAATTGTCTGCCTAATACTCTGTGGTCGCGTTTCTTTGCTTCCTCCAGCCTTGATAGATATTCGTCAAGGTCTTTTTTGGTTGGCCAGGCGGTGCCGTAGACCCGCTGGAGCATTTTTTGCGTGGGGTCGCCGTGCCAATAGGCACCGGCTACGGACATAACCTTAAAGCTTCCGGCTTTGCCGGTGCTTGGTAAATGTGGGCCGCGGCACAAATCCTCGAAAGCATCTGCGTGCGAATAAAAACTGATAGTGTCACTTTCCGCGCGATTTATATTGTCGACTTTATATTTGTCGCCGGCCAGCTTGTTCCGCGCTGCGGTTCGTGTCATTTCTTTACGAAAAATTGGCTTGTCTGCCTTGACAATTTCCCGCATCTTTTTTTCTATTCGTGGAAAGTCGTCCGGGCGAATCGGCTCATCAAGGTCAATGTCATAGTAAAATCCATCCTCAATAGTCGGACCGTAAACTAATTTTGTGTCCGGCCAAATAGTACATATCGCCTCGGCCATTATGTGCGCGCAGCTATGCCGCATAATTTGGAGGCCTTCATCATCTTTGAGCGTGATGATTTTGACTGCTGCGTGGCTCCTGATAGGCGCGGATAAATCTACTAATTGCCCGTTTACTTCCGCCGCAACGGCCGCCCTTGCAAGTCCCGCCCCAATTTGTTCTGCCAGCTCTTGTGCAGTCGTACCGTCACTAATCTCTAATATGCTGCCGTCGGGCAGTGTTACTTTTGCCATAAATCTTTTCCGTACCTACCGAACCTTTCTGTTTGTGTACAAATAAAGCTGCTCGAACAAAATTGTTCCGTCTAAAGCCGGATCTTCGACATCCCGACGCCAATCGGGATTGGAACTAAACTTCCTTATTCTAACCAAGGGGGCCGGCCCCGTCAATATAAATTTATCCCCGGATTTAGCTGTTGCTGCATGCTGTTTTCATCAATATAATACAGCAGTTTCCAATATTTGTCATCACGGTAATTATATGGAAACATTGGCTTGTATAAAATGTTTTACAGCAGGTTGGTCCTGCGTGCTTCTGGCAGGGACAAGTACGGCCTTGTCCACAGAATCATTGTCTTTCAATCCTATTAAACTTGTCTTGCTCTGCGGGTGGGTGTATCTGTGCTTTTATTTTGTTCAGCGTGTACAGTATAGCCTGTTAGTGCCGAATAAACATAAAACAATAGCCAAAATTGCTGCGCTTTTTGTGGGGCCGGTATTGTTTTTTGTGCTGCTGATAGTGGATATTGGGCACCAAATTTCAACCGAGCGCCACCGAAGCGTCCTGGAAATCATAAAGCAGCGGCTGCAAAATGCCTTTGCAAGTAGAAGCCCTTTAGGTCTCATCAGGCCCGGAGAGCAATCGACGATAAAACTACTTGACTCGTCAGGCACCGAGCTTAAACAGATATATGGCCACGGTAGAAGCAGGCGGGATGACCGTCACATTCTTGACTTGACCGAGCGAATTATCTGGGACGCTCTCCAGGAGCAGGCCAGCGACATTCTCATCGACCCGAAGGACAACTCGGCCTACACAATCAGGTTTCGGGTCGATGGTGTACTGAGAGCAGTCGAGCAGCTTGATGCCGGCAAATGCCAGGCAGTTATAAACAGCATCAAGGCCGTCTCCAATATGGACATTGCAGAAAGACGCAGGCCGCAGGACGGCGCTTTTGTGGCACAAACCGCCGACGGCACAGCCTCCTTTAGAGTTGCAAGCGCCGGCGTCGTGAACGGCGAAAAGCTGTCGGTAAGGGTACTCAGCCAGAAAGCTGGTATGTATACGCTCAACAATATCGGATTTTCGGACAAGCAGCAGTCGATTATCAAAGACGCAATTACCAAACCGTCTGGCATGATACTTATGTGCGGCCCTACCGGAAGCGGCAAGACGACAAGCTTGTATGCGATGCTCAACGAGATAGACCTTTATACACGCAATGTTATTACGGTTGAAGACCCTATCGAATGTGTGCTGCCGAACGCCAGCCAGATTGAAGTCAATCCCAAGGCCGATATCACTTTTGCAAAATCGTTGCGCAGTATCTTAAGACAGGACCCGGATGTCATCAGTGTGGGCGAAATACGGGACGAGGAAACCGCAGAGATTGCGCTTCGGGCGTCGCAAACCGGCCATCTTGTCTTTGCAACAATACATAGTTACAGCAACGAATCAGCATTGGTTCGGCTTCTGGATTTAGGAGTGACAGCCGTGCTGATATCATCCGGCCTGGACCTTGTCATTTCTCAGCGATTGCTTCGCCGGCTTTGCACAGACTGCAGCCAACCCGCACAACTTACCCAGAGCCAAATCGACGATTTCCGCAGAAAAAAGATAGACTACAAGCACCTCTTTCGCGCCGGCGGATGCGAACGGTGCCACGAAACAGGCTACCGTGGAAGAACGGCAATTTTCGATATGCTGGTCGTCGATAACGAATTAAAAGCCAGTATTGTCAGCAGCGACTCCTGGATAACCGAGTTGAGAAAAGAAGGCGACGAGCAAGGAAAATCCAATCTGCGAAAACAGGGACTAAAAATGGTGCTGTCCGGAGTAACAAGCCTCGAAGAGCTAAAAAGAGTCGTAGGATAAGAGCTTATGGTATTTTGGATAGGGATATTAATCGGCTGCCTTTTCGCGTGGCTGTCCGTCAAAATGGGTTTCTACGAGACCTGGGTCCTGCTGTTCAATATCGTAATCGCGGTCTTTTTAGCCGTTTTCCTGGGGCCGGTTATTGCAAATATTGTCCCCGTCGCGCGTGAATCAGCATATAATAATGCCCTCTGCATGATAATTCCGGCGGTAGGTGCGTTTTTGATTCTGCACGGCATATCCTATACGTTGTTTACCGGCCAATATAGTGTCCCATTTCCAAAAGTAATCGATACTCTTATCGCCGGCTTTTTCGGCTTCCTGACCGGATTTCTCGTCTGGACTTTTTTGAGTCTGTTAATTTGTATATCACCGATTTCACAAAATACTTTCGTAAGTGACCTTAATTTTACCGATGGATTTAAGCAAACGGGCGCGCCATACGTTGCGTGGTGGTGCGATATCGTAAATTCGATGGTGGCCTCTGAGGACAGCGATGTGACCAGTAAACAGGTTATCAATGCGTTACTAAAAAACGCCGAACCAAAACCTCCAACCGGACCGGGTGAAGGAGCCGAGCTGAACCAACCCACTGAACCTGACAATATATAAGCACCCGCCCCGTAACAAATCCAGCTATCCCCAGGATGATAGAAAGTATGAACTAATAATAGATTGTTGCCGGCAGATACTCACACAATACCCGGATAGTCCACAGGCAGAAAAGAGCAAGCCTGCGATTGTGATGCACTATCCGGTTGAACAAAGCGATTCGCGCAGCAAAATCCTGTGCAGCTTATCCTAATTCAGACTTCATCCCATCGTCGCCTTATCCGTGGAGGGTCCAGCCGGGGCGGTACCGGCGGCGCAGGAGATCGTTAGCCTTAGAGCTGTTGGTGACGCGACCTCTCGTGCCATCGTACTCGATTTTCTTGCCGACACGGTAGGCAACAAGACCCAGCAGCATCATCTCGATAGCCGTGCCACCGTAATCGAAATCGCAGGAGGTTTTGAGGTCACCCTTGCACGCATCGACCCATTCCCTCTGGAAGTGCCCCAGCGGCGGAATTACCTCATCCTTTGTCCGCCTCTTGTAATACGTCAGGTCTGCGTCGTCGCCGAACGGCAGCAGAATCCGCGAATCGAAATCACAGATAACATAACCCCTGCTGCCCTTGAACATAGCACCGTCTCCGATCCTCTTCAGATCGATGTAACCCTTCGGAGATCTTGGCATCATGCCGCCCTGGTACCAGTGGACGCGGATAGGCCCGCGCCAATCGTTCGCGGGGATATTGAAAGAGGTATGCAATTCGACTGGTGAGACTTCAGGATTGAACTTCTCGCCCTGGCCTTCTGCCGTCATCGGAAGACCTGCGTCAATCGCATTCCACACCAGGTCGATTGTATGACTGCCCATATCACCGACTTGGCCGGTGCCGAAATCCCAGTACATATTCCACTCGAGGCAATTCAAACCGGACCTGCCTTTGAAATACCCGGGATTGTACGGATGGAAGGGTGCCGGCCCAATCCACAGGTCGTAGTGGAAGGTTTTTGGCGGCGTGCCTTTGGCGGGCAGGTAGCCGGGCCTGCGAAGCTGGCGATTGTCCCATGCATAGGCATCTGTTAATTTGCCAATCGCTCCGTCTTTGATTAGCTCGCGCACACGCTCGAAGTTTGGTTTTGCGTGGCGCTGCGTGCCGACCTGTGTAGCCAGCTTGTGTTTGTTCTTGAGATAGGTCGCGCGGACCAAACGTGCCTCTTCCACCGTATTGCCCAGTGGTTTCTCACAGTAGCAGTGCAGGCCGCGATTCATCGCCCAATTGGCTATGAAAGCGTGGGTGTGGTCCGTGGTGCAGCAAATCACGGCATCGAGGTCCTTTTGTTCGAGGCATTTACGCCAATCGACGTATGTTTTGGCCTTCGGGAACCTCCTGGCGGCGTGGGCGATGTGGTTTTCGTCCACGTCGCACAGGGCCACGACGTTCTCGCTGGATATCGCGTCGAAATGCGCATCTGCCCGGCCCCATGTACCAATCATGGCGACATTGAGCTTATTGCTGGGTGCGTTGGCGCCGGAGAGTGTACCGCTGGGTAAAATGAGCAATCCCATTCCGGCGGCAGCGGTGGATTTCAGGAACTCGCGTCGTTGAACGATTTTGGTATCCATCATTTTATTCTCCTTTGTTGTGGTTTTAGCTGTTTGCTATAAAGCCGTAAAAACTTCAGTTTACACGTTAAAACAATGGAATACAAGAGAAAAAGTGAGAATATAGGTAAAATAAACGTCAAATATCGTGATTCAAGCTTTGATTCTGTTGTCAACAGAAAAGCTCCGTCTGACCGCGATTTTGAGACCACTATCGTGGGTTCGGGCGGATTTGGATTACTTCTGGTTGGCCGGTGCAGGGATGGACATATCCACATCACGAGATTTGACTTCTTTGACATTCTTAAGCACGATGGGGCCGGCTGCGTGGTGGAATTCTGGAAAACGGACGGCGTCAAGGACAAGACAGTTGATGTCTTCACAAAAAATAGTCGGGCGAAGGTCCTTCTTCACACAGTAAAGATGGACGTTTTCGAGAATGATGTCTTGGGCGTTTTTAGCGTAGAAGCCCCAGACCGGCAGGGGCCGGGCATCGACACCGGGCTTTCGAGGGGGGGCTTTTGCCTGTTTGGCGGTACCGCCGCCTTCGTATTCGATACTGGCGTCACGGAAGACGACACGTCCGCAAGCGGTTTCGCACCAGCTTTCAACGGAGGCGGCTGCGCGGTAAACGCCGGTGGCGGTCAGGTCAGTGATGGTGATATTATCGACGGTGTTGCCGCCTCTCTTGAGCAGGACAGTAACAGGCGAAGCGACGTTCTTCATAGTAACATCAGAGATGAGCACATCTTCAAGGGCGCCGTCGCAGGCGTCCCAGCCGCCGGGCTGGAGTATAATGCCGGAAAGCATGTTGCGGCGGTTGGAGGTGCGGTGCGGATGCAGCCCAGGGCCGTAGAAGAGACAGTCCTGGACAATCATGTTCGTAACCGGGCCTATAATCCGAATACCGTTGCAGGAGCTGTTGACGACGCAGTCTTTGATGAGGAGGCGGTTGACATAGCGGCCTGCTATCGAATCGTCGCCGGTGAAGAATTGACAGTCGATGATGTTGATGTCGCGGCAGGGCTTGTCTATCCAGCCACGGAAGTGGACGCCGTCCCAGCCACCCGTGACCTTGACGCCCCGGACATCGACTTGTTCGGAGAATTCTATCATGATGGCGTAGTTTGCCGAGTCCTTTATCGTGATATCACGGATGGTAATATTGCGGCTGTTGCCGAGGATAATGGTATGGGGTCCGCGCATTTTCTCCTCGCCGCGGGGATTGAAGACCTTGTTGCCATCGATGACACCATGCCCTGCAATGGTCACGTTCTTGACACCGACACCGAGAATCAGCGCGCTGTGCCATTTGCCGAATCTCGCCTCGGGCGTGCCGGCCGGGGGAGTAAAGTACTGGTAGTCGTCCAATTTAGTAGTGCCGACCAGAGTGGCGCCGGCCTCGAAGAACAGCGTTACATTGTCCTTGAGGTGGACGGTGCCGGACATATATCTGCCCGGTCCAAAGCGCACCTGTCCGCCGCCGGTGTCCGAACAGGCCTTTACGGCCTTGTTGATGGCGGCGGTGTCGACCTTCTTACCATTGCCTACAGCACCGTAGTCGCGTACATCGAAGACACCATCAACTGCCAAGCAAGAGCCGCTAAGGTTTGTCAGTGTGGCGCAGGCGGCAACTGCGAGGGGAACCATCCGGGATAGATGACATTCTTTCATAAACTTGGTCCTTTTATTCCAATGGAAGCTTTGCGTTTGAATAGTTGATATTATAGCTGCCGGGACCTTGCAAGACAAGACAAAAAAACGCTGGACAGCATCGGCAGACACTGTCCCTCGATGCTCGACGAGTATCAAGAATCGAGTATCGAGAATCCCAGGGATAATTCTGCCCCACGCGGCAATTCCCCGGCAAGAATGAGCCCGAGGTTGAATTGGCGCTACGGCAGGAACTTTTTCGATGCCGCAAGCTTATCAGGCAGGTAGTGTTCGATAACGTAGTTGAGGTCGTGCACCGCGAAGGCCTGCTGCTCAGCTCTTACTCCCATGTCGAGCAACTGCCGGATAGCGTCCTGCCAGGGCTTGTAGTGTTGCACAAAGGGGTCGTTCTTGAGGGCATCTTTAGCCCGTTTGATGTCGACCTCTTTGAGTGGATGTGTGGGCAGCTTGTAATCGACGATGTCCTGGGGCGTAACACCGAGGAACTTGGCGTTGGGTGCGCAAAAGTAGCGGTTGATATGCGCCGCGTTGCCCGAGCCGACCTTCAGCGTGCGGTAGATGTTGAACATACCGTACGGGTCACAATCCACAAACGCGTACACGGGCAGCTTCATCTCGTCGGCCAACCGCCGGATAAAACGCCGGCAGGCACGCGTAGGAACACCGCCCATAGAGACAAGAATGCAATTGGCCTTACGCCAGTAGCCGTGCTTGACCAGCCGTTGAAACATACCTGCGGTTTCAATCGCGAGTACAAATTTGGCTTTTGTCTCAAATTTCAGATGCTCCACGGAGCTCGGAATCGAATATGCACCCGAGCCGAATCTCGTGCAGTCGATGCGTAACTTTTTGCCCGTGTCTAAGTCCCGGTCGATGACGACAAGCTTGCCGGCAATTTCACCTCCCTTTTCCTCGGGAATGAAACCAAGCTGCTCGCGGTTGACCTCGAATAATGCTTCTATGTCGTCAATCACGGTGTCAGATTCATGTTGCTCGTCGAAGCGTGCGTCGTCCCAGTTCTTGGACACATAATATGCCTCTCGCTTAGTCATGATTTCGTCGTCTTCGACGAGTATCTTGGCCTGGGACATCATCCGCAGGGTCTGGGCAAAGGTCTTGACTGTAGCGACAGTGAGCGTGCGCGTCTTCTTCCTGCCCTTGAGTTCGAGGAAGCCTCTCGTCGGGCGGTACTTCACATTGCTGAGCGAACGCAGCGGGAATGACAAAGTGGGCTTGCTCCTGCGCTGTATCTTAGACCGAACCAAAGTAGCGGTTTGTTTTATCCGATTGGCAACCTTGCTCACGATCGGCTCCTTTCGAGGACATCTGTTAATTGTCTTACCATGGTTTTCTCCTGGCGGTCGGAGAGTTCCAACATTTCCCGCAACGCGATGGCGATGTGTGGGATGTATTTCTGGATAAATGCCTTCTTACGCTCGGATTCGACAGCCTTCCGCCGGCGTCGGACGAACTTGGCCAACTTGCGTCCGCAATCCTGCAGGGCGAGTCGGATCTCTCTGATGATCTCCGGATAGTGTGCGATGGCCTCTTTACTCTCCGACGTGAAGGGCACCCACACTGAAGCCATGTGGACCAGGATGACGAGTGGCCCGGTCGGCAGCGCTCCTGCAGACTGCTGCAGTGCATAATTGCGCCAACTCGTATTTATCACCGAGCGGGTGATTGCGCAGGCCGACTGCTGGTAGAGAAGGGGCACCCGATTGGCGTAACGAAGCATGCGAGCGAGGCCGTCGGCCTTCAGGGAACCGCCGTAAGCCAGGCCCGCCTCTATCTGGAAAGGATTGCCGCGATAAACTGCGGGTGGTCGTGTGACTGCGGTGAAGAAGTCAGCTTTAATCTGCTTTTTCAGACCGGCCAGTATTAGTTCGTCTCCGATCGGGCTGAGGCAGTCCGTGGGCGGATTCATTATCCTCGTCTGATTGATGGCCTTATGCAGGTGGTCGGCCTCCTGCCGAGCAATGCGCGGTGGCCGAGAGCGCTCGGACACTTTTGCCTTTTCGCAGATAATCTTTGCCACCCGGCTACTAACGCGGGAGAAATCGGAATGGAGGAACGACTGCAGGGTGCGCGAATTGGTGTCGTGCAGCATCTTTATAAGCACCCCCAATTCAACGCCGTAAGGGTGCGGCTTGATCTCCCTGGTCTGCTCGGGCAACTGTTTCGATACACGCTTGTATACCTTTGTTTCACCATCCGGTGTCACAAACCGAAGCGATACATGAGGATTGGCAATAGCTGTCTGCTCGAGATACTCTTCTACGGACTGGCGCCCCTTCTGAAACTTGGCCTCCAGTTCGATCTCCACCTTGGTGCCCCGTTGGACCGGCCACTTAACAGTTTCATCTACAATGATGCGAGGCTCGTTCTTCTTGGCGTCTATCTCGAGTTTGTAGTGATGTGCAGGGAGGTTACGAGAGAGCTTTGACGTGATGGCAATGGGTTTGCCGGTCGTGAGTTGGCCGTACATACCAGCTGCGGATATGCCGATTCCCTGCTGGCCTCGAGACATCTTGAGACGGTGAAACTTCGACCCGTAAAGCAGCTTGGCGAAGATTTTGGGGATTTGTTTCTTGAGGATGCCTGGCCCATTGTCTTCGATGGTAACCTGAAAGCGGTTTTCTTCCTTTGTGGGAGCGATGATGATTCGGACCTCCGGCAATACGCCCGCTTCTTCGCATGCGTCCAGGGAGTTGTCGACTCCTTCCTTTATGGTCGTTAGCAATGCTTTGCGAGGGTTGTCAAAGCCCAGGAGGTGGCGGTTTTTCATGAAGAATTCTGCGACTGATATCTCGCGCTGTCGCAGGGCCATGTCTTCGGCGGTGGAGTGGCCAGGTTGCTCCTTCCCTGGAGTTTCTTCGACCACTTCTTTGGCGCCCCTTTTCGCCGCCCTGCTGCCTTTCTTTTTTGTCCTGGGCTTGGTCTTCTTCGATGCGCGACGTGCCTTCTTCACCGCCCTGCTGCCTGTCTTTTTTGTCCTGGTCTTGGTCTTCTTCGACGCGCGACGTACTTTCTTAACGGCCTTCTTGGCAGCTTTGGTCTTCGATTTTGCCCGCGTCTTTTTGACTTTTGTCATATAGTCGGCTCCTTGGTCATATACAATGCCAGGCCAGACGTCATAACCACATCTTGGGCGTCAACAATGTGGAAACCAGCCCTTTTCAGTGGTTCTGGTGATAACAAAAAGGAGCTTCTACGTCAAGCCTCAGGCAAAAGGGGCGCACAAATCCGAACTATTTGTGATTGATTCCACTTCTACAACCTTGAGTCGCTTATTCTTCCAGCTTCAAGGCCAGGCGCGCCACCCGCTCTCCGAGCCGACTGGCACTGTCGAGCTCCTTGGGGCCGATCCCAGGGTCAATCGGTCCGGTCATTGCCCCTGCGCCCACTTCGGCCCAAATGTCCTGCCCTTCTTCATCTTGATACAGGGGGCCTGCCACAATCATCCGATTGTTAATCATAAACAGCAAAAGCGATATGACCACGTATTCCTTGCCTCCCATCTGACCACCACCTGTGGCGAACGCACCCCCTACTTTGTCCGTAAAGTCCACTTTCATCTTCCAGGACCAATTATCTATCACGATTTTCATTCTGCCGGGTATATTGGCGTAATAGGCGGGGCATCCCAGAACAATCGCTTCTGCAGCTTCCAAATCCTGTCTGGTCACTTCACTGACCCTCTTGACCGCCGCGACCGCACCGGGCACTCGCTTGACTCCTTTGGCCGCTGCTTGTGCCATTCGTTCGGTGTTCCCAGTCAGAGAATCGTAAGCTATCAGAACGTCAGCCGTTTTCTTTTCAATAGGTGTTACATCTTCGAGTGAAATGCTTTCTCCTTTGGCTTTTGTGTATTTGGTCAGCACCAGGTCATCATCCTGAATGATGCCCACCCCCGGTGCATACGTTTTATAGCATATGTCGCCCGCGTCTATTCCGGACGTCTCCTCCACTCTTATGCAGTTTCTAAATGTTCCCGCCGGCGTCTTCATCGTCACGTCATCGCTTATTATCTCAGCCCTGTCCATGGCGTTCGGGGCGAGCTCCTGATAATGTCTGGCCCCTAAGAGAATCGTCCCGGGCATTATGATGCCCTCTCTGGAATTCTTTTCATCCGCTCTCCACTGTCCCGAGTGCTCGACAATCTTACCGTCGCTGTAAATGTCCACCTCCTCTCCGAAATAGAATACATCGCCGCGCTCTCTGCAAACGGCGAAAAAGTTCCTCGAAATCTCCTTCAGTTCTCCGTTCTTTTCTTCTCGTTCTTCCACAACTCTCGTTGTTACATCGCCGATCTTCTTTGTTTTATCCAGGACGGTAATAACTACTTTCTCCGTGCGACTTTCCAGAGTTATTTGATGACCGGGCTCCAGAATAAAGAAACGGTTCCCGCCGACTGAAGAGAACGTGCAGTCCTCCTGATTGAATGAATCAGTCCATTTTTTACCTTGCTCACCACCGGGAGTTGCTTCTTCAGGTACCTTCTCCTTGGTCTCAACGACTTTCCCTTCCGGGGAGATTTCAACTTCGTACTCTTTTCCCCCGGAACGTATTTCCAGGTCGTACTGGCCCGGGTCCTCCCCTTCAACCTCCTTTTCAATTCTTATGATTCGGCCCTTTGGAAAGGCCCGCTCAATGGCCTTTCTTATGACAGCCGGCAGCTCCGACTGTAGGACAGAGACTTTTCTTTCTTGCGCTGCGGCCCCGGACGCACAACCTACGACTACCAGCATCGTGAACAATCCGACAGTGACCAGAATTGCGCCAAGCCAACCTGATTTCAGTTGTCGAGTAGACATAATATGGTCTCCTCATTTAGGTTTAGTTTGTATTCCCTGTTTTCTCTTCTCTTTCGATTCGAAGAGTGTCACAATATTCAACCATGTCAGGCAAATTCACCCGCTCATTCAGGAACGTTGCGACTTGGTCTTAGAAACCGCACACAGACTGGCCTTGCGACGGAAATCTTATGCCTCGTCGGCTCAAGCACACCGGTCTGCTGGTCTATCCGGAAGACAACGACACTGTCCTTACCCTGGTTGGCTACGAGGCAAAACCTGCCCGCAGGGTCGATGTTGAAGTTTCGCGGCGTTTTGATATCGGCGGTCTCGTGCTCGACGAAGGTCAGTGTCCCCCGGTCCGGGTCGACCCGGTAAACCACAATGCTGTCGTGCCCCCGGTTCGAACCGTACAGAAACTTCCCGCTTGGATGTACACGTACCTCGGCACACGCATTTGACCCCTCAAACTCGTTCGGAAGCGTCGTGACAGTCTGGATTTCCGTCAGAGCACCTGAGACCGAATTGTAGGTAAAAGCGGTCACCGTGCAATCCAGTTCGTTGAGCACGTAAGCATACTTCCCGTTCGGGTGGAAGGCAAAGTGCCGCGGCCCAGCCCCGGGCTTGACCTTTACAAACGGAGGAATATTGGCGACTATCGTCCCCTTTTCAATGTCCAGCCTGTAAATCATTATCTTGTCGATTCCAAGGTCGGCTACGAAGGCGAAGCGGTTGTCCGGGCTGACGTTGACCGAATGTGCATGGGGCCCTTTCTGGCGATTGGTATTCACGCTGGAGCCGGCGTGCTGCACAAAGCCGGTCGGCTCCCCGAGTCTGCCGTCCGATTTGATAGGAATCACCGAGACACTGCCGCCGCCGTAGTTGGCCACGAGCAGGTTCTTTCCAACATGGTCGATGCTGACGTGACAGGGACCCGCACCGCCGGAGGGCTTTTGATTGATGAGCTTGAGGTCTCCCGTGTTCCTGTTGAGCGCATACGCACTGACACTACCGGCTCCGCCGGATTCACTGACGGCATACAGGAACTTCCCGTTGGGATGGAGCTCTATAAATGATGGGTTTTTGGCCTCGGCCGCAAGGACCGGTTCAGAGAGCTGTCCCGTCTCGAGATCGAGCATGCTGCGGTAAATCCCCTTACTTGAATTCTCTCCCCGTGTGTAAGTTCCGAAGTAAACCCTCAGCGGTTCCGCCGAAACCGTTGATAACGCTGTTAAAGAAAACACCACAGTAATAAAGGCTTTCATGACCATACGCAAACACCTCGGCATATTGTGAACTCTTCCACGTCTGTTAGTAGGCACAGGGTACATCGATTCATACGAGTGAGTACACCCTTTGGCTTTGCCACTATCACTTCCCCGTCTTGCGGCGAGAAGAACCCTTCTCCCGCACAATCGGCAACGGTTTATCAGCCAAAATCTCTTTGAAGCGTTTCCTGGCTGTCAGCACTTCCGGGGCCGTCGAGTCGGTCACGTCCTTATAACCCGTCCCGTCCCGGCTGTCGCCACAATCGAAGAAACGCCCAGGGTGCTCCGGGCCATTGTCTTCCAGCAGCCATCGCTTCGTCCGCAGAATCTGTCGGTCCCCAAGATAACTATAGACCCACTCCCTCCTCGGACCCTTTTCGCCCCGAAGCAAGGGCCCAAAGCTCTGCCCGTCGATTATCTGCCCCCTGGGCAGCTTTGCCCCGGCAAAATCAGCAAGCGTGGGCAAAATGTCCGACAAATCCAATAGCTCGTCACTTGCCCCTAAACGTTTTACGACTCCTGGGCAGTTGACAATCATCGGCACCCGC
>DUZJ01000098.1 GCA_013349615.1 Planctomycetota bacterium
GTTGATGGTGGAGCGGATTGGCTGGAGGCGGGCACACCTTTAATCAAAAGTGTCGGACTTGATTGTGTACGAGAATTAAGAAAGAGGTTCCCTCATCATACTATCGTAGCTGATATGAAAACAATGGATGTGGGAAGAATTGAAGTAGAAACAGCGGCCAAATCAGGAGCAGACATCGTTGCCGTATTAGGGGTGGCTTCCAACTCTACTATAGCCGAGTGTATTCAGGCCGGGGAGCACTATGGCGCAAAAATAATGGTGGACCTTTTGGGAGTGCCTGAATGCCTGAAAAGAGCCGCGGAAATCGAACAGATGGGAGCTCATTATTTAGGCCTGCATACTGCAATTGACGAGCAAATGAAAGGGGAAATATCTTTTGAGAAAGTTAGTCGCGTTACTGGCGAAGTGAATATCCCTGTTGCTGTGGCTGGTGGAATAAATTCGGAAAATGCGTGGAAGACCGTAGAAGCAGGAGCAGCTATAGTTATCGTTGGTGGAGCGATAACCAAGTCTGAAAATGCGCGGAAAGCAACTCAGGAAATAAAGAAGGCCCTCAATCAAAAAATCAGTATAAAGACCAAACTTTTCAAAAGGGTTACTTATGAAAATATTCGAGAGACGCTGGCGAAGGTTTCAACGGCAAATATCTCTGATGCCATACACCGTCAAGAGGCGTTACGAGAAATTTTTTCTATTACATCGGGAACAAAAATGGTTGGCCGGGCGGTTACTGTGAGAACTTATCCGGGTGATTGGGCCAAGCCGGTGGAAGCAATCGATAAAGCTTTAGAGGGAGATGTAATCGTGATTGATGCCGGCGGAGCAGGACCTGCGGTGTGGGGGGAATTGGCCAGCCATAGTGCACAAAAAAAGAATTTGGCCGGCGTGGTGATAGACGGAGCAATTCGGGATGTAGCAGAAATTCGTCGGATGAAGTTTGCTGCTTTCGCCAAAATGATTACACCCGCCGCCGGTGAACCTAAGGGATTTGGAGAAATCGGCGTGCCGGTGAGTATTGGTGGAACAAAAGTTTTCCCCGGGGATTGGGTTATCGGCGATGACGATGGTGTGATAATTTTACCTGATAAAAAAGCGGTGGAGTTTACTAACCGGGCAATGGACGTGTTGGAGAGAGAAAACCGTATAAGAAAAGAGATTGAAGAAGGTGGAACATTAGGAAAAGTAACTGAACTTTTGAAATGGGAAAAAAAATAAATACAAGGAGAAAAAAATGGCAGCACAATCAAACAATGGGAAAAATCAAGAAGTGGAAAACGTCTATACGAGCTCGTCAGAGCAGGGGGATAGAATGCCGGGGCAGGCCACCATCTTAGTCGTTGATGATGAGAAAGCCATGCGGGACTCCTGCTGTCAGGTATTGAGCAAGGACGGATACCGTGCAGAAACAGCAGTGGATGGGTATAGCGGTTTGCAGAAGGTAAGGGATATCAGGCCTGATTTAGTCCTGGTTGACCTCAAGATGCCGGGGATGAGCGGTATGGAGCTTTTAGAAAGAATAGGAGATGTCGACCCAAACATCGTCTCCGTGGTCATCACGGGCTATGCAACCAGAGAGTCGGCTGTGGAGGCAAAGAGGCGCAATGCTTATGACTATCTCCCCAAGCCATTTACCCCGAACCAATTAAGAACTATTATTAAAAGAGGATTGGCAGAAGTAAACGATGATAATAAAATGGCAGCACAATTAATCGATGAGGAGAAGATGGGGGCACAGTTAATCGATGGCAGAGCAGTAGCAAAAAGGGTGAAAGAAGAATTAAAGAAGGAAATAGTCGAGCTGAAAGAGAAACATAAATCTTCCCCTCTTCTTTTAGCGGTTCAGGTGGGCGAAAATCCTGCTTCGGCCTCTTATTTGAAAAGTCAGAAGAAAGGTTGTGAGGAGGTTGGCGTCGGTTATCACGTTCAGCAGCTACCTCGGGAAGTTACCGAGCAAGAGCTTCTTCAGTTTATCAAGGGAAAAAATCAAGATGATACAATAACCGGGATTATCCTTCAGATGCCTTTGCCTGAACAAATAAATGCTGAAAAGGTCCAGGAAGCAATTGACCCTTCGAAAGATGTGGAGGGGGTGAACCCGCAAAATATGGGATTGTTAATTTACGGCTGGCCGGGACTTGTTCCCTGTACCGCTTTAGCAGTGATGGAATTAATTAAAAGCACCGGAACTTCCATCAAGGGAAAACAGGTGACCCTCGTAGGTCATAGCTCACTTGTAGGAAAGCCTTTAACTCTTCTTCTTTTATCTTCCCCATTTGACTCGGCCACTACGACCGTTTGTCACATTGCTACTCGAGATTTGGCTGCGAATACAAGAAGGGCCGAGATACTTATCGTGGCTGTAGGCAAACCTGGTTTAATCACAGGTGATATGGTTAAAGAAGGAGCAATGGTTATTGACGTAGGAATAAATCGCGTCGAAGGCAAGCTCGTTGGAGATGTTGTCTTTGAAGAAGCGAAAGAAAAAGCTTCTCTAATTACACCTGTCCCCGGAGGCGTAGGGCCGGTAACCGCTGCCATGCTTTTGAAAAATACGGTGGAGGCATGGAAAATCCAGTTGGGATTTGATCCAATGAGGAACATCGAATGGACCATGGATTGAAACGATTGGAGGAAAAAGTCCTGGATGAATACCTGTCTTTAGTTCAAAGAGTCCAGCCCGAATTGGACAGGCGTTTTTTTTACGACGTGATGCCGGACTGGGAAGATTTCAGAGAATATAGAATGCGGGAATTAGTCAGTACCAGTTCGTAAAATTAAGGGACAGCCAGAAAAGACGTTGGCAGTCCCGAATTTTGAATTGAGGTTGACAAAAAAAGTGGATTGATTAAAATTACCCGGGGCAAGAAATGCCGTCGGCGGGTAGTTGTGCCCCGTTTCCTGAGAGGCTCTATGTGGTAATGGCAGGAAAGCGTAGAGTTTTTGTGAAAGTATAGCAAAAACATAAAATCTTCGGATTTGGTCACTTGGGAGAATTCCTGAGTGACTTTTTTTTATAGGAACTGGTTGGCATGCAAATTGTAAACGGGGCAGAGAGTGATTGGAATTTATGAATAAACCTTAAAAAATCTGGATGGTGATAAAGCGTTTCTTGTGACGGCTGTTTCTACTGTTCCTGCGATTTGAAGAGTTGAATATGCCGCCAGAGGACAATTTACACGAAGTGCTTGCAGACAAGGGAATGACATTATGTTACAGCCATGGCAGATTTTTGCGATAATTACGCTCGCTTTTATGTGCGAATACATGGACTCGACCCTCGGTATGGGGTACGGAACAACACTGACTCCTATCTTTTTGCTGCTGGGTTTTGGCCCAATGCAGATTGTTCCAGTCATCTTATTGTCGGAATTAGCATCCGGTCTTTTGGCGGGATTTTTTCATCATCGCGAGGGAAACGTGGATTTCAAACCCAGGACAACAAATATTTCACTAATTATACAGAAGATAAAGTCTCTGGGCTGTGTTGAGAGTTTCAAACAAGGCATACCATTACATTTGAAGGTTGCGTTGCTTTTGGCGGCCTGCAGCATTGTGGGTACAGTTGTCGCCGTTTTTGTTGCGGTCAATATACCCAGATTCTGGTTGAAAATCTACATTGGCTGTCTTGTGACAGCAATGGGGGTGATTATCCTTGTTTGTCTCGGCAGGGAATTTAGATTCTCCTGGAAGAAAATTGCCTTTTTGGGCCTAATTGCTTCTTTCAACAAAGGCATGAGCGGCGGGGGATATGGCCCGATTGTAACAGGCGGTCAAATTTTGTCCGGTGTCGAGGGCAAAAGCGCTGTCGGAATCACCTCTTTGGCGGAGGGCCTGACTTGCCTGGTCGGGATAATTACCTATGTCCTCGTTAAAAGCGAGCCTCTTGATTTGAGATTGGCCCCGTGGGTCATTGTCGGGGCCGTCCTTTCGGTTCCGCTTTGCGCAAAAAGCGTAAAACTGATAAGCACACACAAACTAAAACTCATGATAGCTGTACTTACAATAACTCTGGGCATGTTCACGCTAATTAAAACTTTGTACTCGCGATAACAACATTACGCGTAACCTGATTAAAAGAACCTTAACAGTTGAACCTGTTCCCGAAGTTGCCGGGGATATTTTCCTTCTGTTTCACCTTGAGCATAGACGTTTTGAGAACCAACGTTACGAGTAGGGGCGACCCTGTGTGGTCGCCCTTATAGGACGATGTCCCCTTATAGCCCAAAGAATATCGAATACCGAACAAGGAATACCGAATTTCGAAGCAGGGGCGCCCCTGTGTGGTCGCCCTTATACCTTCGGCTGGAATCGCGGATTCACAATGTAGTTCCCGATAGAGTTCGCCGGGCATTCCGGAATTTGGGTAAATTTTGTTGATTTTCAGCCACAGGAAGTGTATAATTATGGTACTTTAGTTACTTTGATGGAGGCAAAAGGTGATTGGAAAATGCGGTCCCATTAGTTTATTTCTGCGAAATTTTACAAAAAGAGAGCGGTGCGCACAGGGTGCGCTGTGAAATATTAACAATTTTTGAAAGGGTAAACAGATGAAAAGTACAAAATCGAAGATCCGCTGTGGCGGAATGTCAGCAATTTTGGTTTTGGCCTTGGGCCTGATGGTCCGGCTATCTGGAGTTAGCGAGGCGGCGCCAATGGGCTCGGCATTTACGTATCAGGGGCGGCTCATCGACGCCAACGACACAGCAGACGGTCTATATGACTTCCAGTTCAAGCTCTACGACGACCCCAATGTCATCGTGGGCAGGCAAGTGGGAGCCACGATTGATATCAATGAGCTTGACGTTATCGACGGCTACTTTACAGCAGTATTGGACTTTGGCGCCGGCGTGTTCGATGGCGATGGCCGCTGGTTGGAAATTGCGGTACGTCCGGGAGAGTTTGAGGACCTAAATGAATATAATCTGCTTAGTCCCAGGCAGCAGATAACGCCCGCTCCTTATGCAATAGACGCAAATACATTGAGCGGACACAAGGTCTCGGACTTTGCATCGGCATCGCATCACCACGATGCGCGTTATGTTAATACCGATGGTGACAAAATGGTCGCGCAAGTAGACGGGTGGTGGATTTATGAGGTGGAAAACACCGGCAAAGGAACGGGCATTGAGAGCAGGGCTTTTACCGATGCCATTTGTGGGGTGGCATCAGCCGATGGAGGTACTGGTGTTCGCGGTGAAGCGGGCGGAGAAGGCGGTTACGGTGTTTATGGTTATGCCTCCGACCCGGACAGTTACGCTGTTTACGGTAAGGCGATTTGTGCTACGAACAATAAGAACTACGGCGGTTATTTTACCGCCGCAGGCAAATATGGCCGGGGAGTGTACGGTGAGGGGACGGGTGAATCCGGACGGGGCGTCCTTGGTGATGCAACGGGCCTTTATGGAACAGGTGCTCAGGGAACGGCTACCGGCCAGTATGGCATGGGTGTCTATGGATTTGCTTCCGGAAATAATAGCAAAGGCGTTGTTGGAATTAGTTCGGGTGCTTCTGGTCGAGGTGTGTACGGCTCACACAGCGGCAGTAACAACTTTGGCTATCTCGCAAGCAGCGAGTATGGTGCATACGGCAAGTTCAATGCTAATGCAAATTATGGCTACCTCGGCGGCAGCTCATACGGTGTTTATGGATTACACGGCCAAAGTGGACGCTATGGATACATCGGAGGCAATGACTATGCCGTTTACGGTTACTATCAGGATGAGTGGAACGAGAATTATGGGTATATTGGCGGTGATAAGGAGGCTGTCTATGGCCACAGTGATTGGGACTCTGGTGTCAAGGGATACAGCCACAGAGGATATGGTGTATACGGATACAGCGACGCATCCGATGGTTATGGTGTATATGGCCAAAATGACGACGGCGGATATGCAGGCTTTTTCAGAGAAAATGTAATGGTACTGGGCCGACTCGACAAAGGCAGCGGCTCATTCAAAATAGACCATCCACTTGACCCGGAAAACAAGTATTTATGTCACTCCTTTGTCGAATCACCGGATATGAAAAATGTCTACGATGGCGTTGTCAAGTTGGGCAAAAAAGGACAGGCATGGGTGCAGCTTCCGGACTATTTTGAGGTGTTGAACTGCGACTTTCGGTATCAATTGACCTGTATTGGTTCTTTTGCTTCAGTTTATATTGCTGAGGAGATTTCCAACAATCGGTTTAAAATAGCCGGTGGAAAACACAATATGAAAGTCTCCTGGCAGGTAACGGGTATCAGGCACGACCCCTATGCAGTGGCCAATCGCATACAGGTCGAAGAAGATAAATCAACGCAGGAACGTGGTTACTATGCGCATCCAACGGCGTACGGTCTCTCGGATGAAAATGGCATAAAACCTGTCCGAAGTGGAGGATTTTCTGAAACCGAAAAAATAACCGCAAAGGCCGGCGGGCTGTGAATATTGAACTATTTTTTTTGAAAGAGTAAGAAATGAAAAGGAAAGAAACGTCGACCATTTTGGTTCTGACTTTGGGCCTGATGGTTTGGACTATGGGAATCGTCGGCGCAGCACCGATTGGTACGGCTTTTACATATCAGGGCAGACTTATCGATAACAATGTTGCTGCGGATGGGGAGTATGGTTTTCAATTCAGGCTGTTCGATGGTGATACCGGCGGCAGTCAGGTTGGCGGCGATGTAAGTATAGGCGACGTAAATGTGATAGACGGATATTTCACCGTTGAGCTGGATTTTGGAAATGTATTTACGCAAGAAGCAAGGTGGCTGGAAATTGGGGTGAAAGAAGGAGATTCAAGCGGAGATTTTACGACGCTCAGTCCCCGGCAGAAAATAACGGCGGTGCCCTATGCTATGAGCACAAACATCTCTTATGGCACGACATCGGTGGTAACTGGGAATTTCCACAGCATGGATGGCAACCCTGTGCCGGTTCCAATCCAGATAGACCTGTCTTCTCTTGGTAACATCTCACCCGACGATGTGACGATAGTGGCCTCCGCTTTCAAATTAGTCAACCCTCCCATAGGTGATGATCTTTACCCATATGAGCCGGCATTCGTCCGATGGGAGGTAACAGGTCCGCCCTTGGCCGCAACATTGAGGGTCTACGATAAAAACGCCCACGAATTCGATCAGGATGATGCTGCGTGGACAAACAACGAGATGTTTCTAAGCTATATTGCGGCAGGTCCGGACAGCGGAACCGGGATATTACCCGGCAGCAAAGTAGTTGGCGGCAGGATTTCAGGTATGCCGCCTGCGACTTATCCTTTTGAATTCGATATTTCGGAGCTGGGAAATGTTGAGGCATCCGATGTGATGGTTGTGGCATCGGGCTCAAAATTAACAGGAGCAGGAGAGCCGGAGACCCCCCTTATGATTAAGTGGGATGTAAACGATTCGCCGCTGACGGTTGAATTTCGTGTTTGGGATTCTTATGGAGTTGAATATTCACCGGCATCAGGAGCATGGATGGGCAGACAAATAGAAATGAGTTTTACGGCGTTTGACCCAAATGGCGGGGGAGTATTAGCCGGCGGCAGCCAGGCGGTTGCCTCCGGCAGATTAGAGGGTATCTGCCATGATCCGAGTGATGCTGGTGCACCGGACGATACTTTACCTTCTCATCCATTCGAGTTTGACATTTCGGGATTGGGCGCAGTTGAATTTAATAATATAGCGGTTTGTATCACCGGTTTTAAGATGTCCGGCAGTGGAGTTACAGAGGGGCCGTTGTGGTTTGACTGGGAGGTGACAACATCTCCGTATCCTCTGACTTTAAGAATTAATGTTTGGGATGAGCATCATAATCCCTATGATTTTACTGATGGTATAAACTGGGAGGACAAAAGATTAAAATTGAGTTATATTGCCAGCGTTGCTTCCGGGAGCGGGGTGCCAGTATCGTCGAACGTAAAGGTTGTTACGGATTTGAATCTGGACATCGACGGCAATATTGTAACCGGAGAAATACCGCAATATGATTACTTGGGAAGAGTTACAAGAGTTTACCTACGGGATTTGCCGAATCTGAAAGAAAGGCTTGGAGGCAGCGGCATTACTTTGGCTAAGGTAAATCATAGTATTAAGAAAATCATGCTTTCTGCTCAGACATATTTAGATGCAACTCAAGATGCTTTTGTGGGATTCCGATGGGCCCGTGAGAGGTATGGATTTGCACACGGAACGGATGAGACCGATATTTTCTGGTCCATATACGTATATGAAGATGAGCAGACTGCGAATGAAGATACAGATGCTACATACAAGCTGATACGTGTCGAAGCGCACTTAAATTAAATTCTTTTAAGAGGGCAAAAAAACGAAAACGGCAAAAATATCAACAATTCTTGTGCTACGTGGCGAGCTACTTCGCAGAGTAGCATTGGTTTTGGCTTTGGGCCTGATGGTTTGCCTTGTTGAGATTGGCGAGGCGGGCCCGATGGGCCCGGCGTTTACGTATCAGGGATGGCTAATGAACGACAACACGCCGGCAGATGGGTTTGGTTTGACAAGGCAATCGGGTTCAATTATTGTACCGTTTGAAAATTTGGGATGGCTGGTGTGAAAAAAGTTTGCTACTTGGAATGCTGTCAATGTGATAAGTTAAAGAAGGAGTATGGCGATGCGTAAATACTATGTTGTTTTAGTGATTATATTATCACTGTTATCTGGAAAAGTTTTCTCCCAAAAGGTTCCTTCCGGTAATCCGGATGATTTTAAGGTAAAGACATGTTTGCATTCTGTTAGCTATGCGGGTTTTTGGCGGGGCCAGGCCAAGTTGAGTGTCGATGAGTTTCTGGTCAAGGCAAAGAAGCTCGGATTCGATGGCGTGATGTTGATGGCTAAACGGCCTCATGTGTCCCTTTTGGATTACGATGCCGCTGCGCGAAAGGCCCTGCGTCGCAGGATTAAAAGTCTCGGGCTTGAATTGGTATGTCTGGCTGGATATACGGATTTTACAGCGGGCGTTGATAAGCCGGGAGTGCCTAACGTGGAAATTCAGGCTTGTTATGTTGGAGAACTGGCCAAATTAGCCCGCGATTTAGGGACAGATATGGTGCGTATATTCACGGGTTACGAGCGCCCCGGAGTGCCTTTTGACAAACAGTATGCGATGGTGGCTGAAGGATTAAAGCTCGCCGGACAAAAAGCGGCAAAGTATGGCGTTACCCTTGCCGTGCAGAACCATCACGATATTGGCGTCGGCCACGATACGATGTACTGGCTTCTCAAGGAGGTTAATTTGCCGAATGTTAAGGCGGCTTTCGATGCGTGGGCCCCGGCCTTACAAGGCTTAAAGGCAGAGGAAATGAGGGCCGCTGTTTTGAAGATGAAGCCCTTTATCGTTCACACCACTGCGGCTCAATATGTGCGCTTGCCTCGGTATCGCTATGAACACAATCTGACTAATTTTCTGCAGCGTGACACTTTGATTCGGGCGGTCCCGATGGGAGAGGGCTTTGTTGATTACGAGACTTTTTTCAAGACGCTTAAAGAAATCGGATACCAGGGATATATTGCTTACGAGATGTGCGAGGTGCTGGAAGGTGGCGGAGATATCGAAAATCTGGACAGAACGGCAAAAAAGTTCCTCGAATACGTCAAGAAGTTCTGAAGCGAAAACGAAGCTATTTGCTTGCCTTTTATTCTTGTTCTTTGCCGTCCTTCTTGCGCAGTAATCCGCCGAGACCTTCTATTAGCTTTTTAGGTTTCTTGAGCGCATCTTTGATTTCACTCGGGACTTTATCGCCGAGTTTTTTGTCCAGGCGTTCTCCGATTTGTTTGTCTATTTCCTCTGCAAGTCTTTCCTTTCCGGCTTTTACCAGTGCCTTTTTGAGGTCATCCTGCAGGGCTTTAACATCAAAAGCTAAACGCAGTTCGTTGGCAGGCCCAACAACGCGTATGGTAGTACTGAGGTTTTCTAAAACGCCAAGGGCTTCGGACGTTGTTTTGGAGCTCATGCCGAAAACTTCATTCCCCTGCGCTTTGGCCTTCATATCGCTGATGCCTACGTTAATCGCCAGGTCAACCGCTTCGTTTGTAACTGTGCCTTCGAACCGGCCTGAAGCTGTGCCTTTCTCGAATACCAGCGCGCTGTCACGGCTAAGATTAGATTGTATCTTACTGAGGTCGAAGCCGTCAAAAGTCCCGGAAACCCTCGGCCTTTTGCCCTCTGATGCGTAGTCGAACGTGATGTTCACAAAAGCGCCGGTATCGTGCGATTTTATTTCGAGTGTAACCGGCAGCCTGGCTGCTTGAGGAGAATCGCTTATGTTCTTGAGCAAAACGCTACTGCTGCCGAAGAGTTGTGAGGGTATTTGAACATTATCAAGCTTGATTCTTTTCGCCAGCACACGAGGCGATGGTGGGACAACAGCCCGGGCATCGAGGTAATCAAGGTACTTCTGCGGTATTTCCTCGGGCCCGGTTACGGCTTTTTCCTTTCCTTTCGGCAGCCATTTACTGAGCTTTTGCAGCCACTCTTTTACCGCCCTGGCGTTTTTGAAATACCCCTCAAGTTTACTTAGGTCCGCAGCTTCGACCTTAAAATCGCACGGGTCAAAAACAGAAGGCTTCCCTTCGGACCTGGCTTCGACTACTTTTCCGGGTGTATCCCGCTTCTGGTTAAACTTGACGTTTGAGACTTCAACATTGTCCATAACCAACTTGCCGGTGAGCAGGTTGTACACGCTTGCGTCAGTCGTGATTTTTTCAATGGATACTTGATTGTTCCGAGGCTTTTCTGAGTTGGTTACCTGTATTCCTGAGACCGATACAGCTCCGGTCAGCACGGATAAATCAAGGCTCTCCACATTCACTTCAGCGCCGTTAGCTCGCGTCATTGTCTTCGTGGCATAGTCCTTAATCGTACTGTCTTTTACCAATGTTGTCGCAATTGCCGATACAACCAGCACCAGTGCAGCTACCGCCGCCCCGGCTTTACGCACAATCCTGGTTTTGGCTGTAAAAAGTGCTTTGGCATCTTTTGTGCGCCTGCCGATAAGCAGACGGTCTAAAATCCGTACCCAGCGATTGGAATACCATTTCTTAAATTGCTCGGAACCCTCTTCAAATTTTAACAGCATCCGCCGAAAACTAATTACAGCGCGGGCCAGAAGCAAGCCGGCGACCAGGCCGATAACTGGTCCGACCACGATGGCCGCCGCTATCGAGTACCTGTTGAAATCCGTGATTCCTATAAGCGGTATCGAGGCCAGTAGATTCAGGAGCGGTGCCAGATAATTCTGTACCGCAACTCCGATGTGAAACAGAACCGGCGCCGCTGCCAGGCACAGACTCTTGCCCACCACTGCTGATAACAAAAAAAGGCCGGTATGGATATTTACAACTAACACAAGCAGGACTATGGCGGTATGAAAACCCGACCAGCCGGGAACGAATCCAAACCAGAATCCCAACGCCACTGATAGCACTATAAAAAAAGGTGAAACGCTGCCGCGGAATACTGCAAGAATTTTACGGATGAATCTCGGCAAAATCATATCTATACCTCCCGGCCACAAGCAAGTGACCTAACTCATTTTATCCACCTGACATTACAGGCATTACAGGCTCTTGGCTTCCCAAGGCCCCGCAACACCTACAATTTACATTTTGGCTGAACCAAAATCAAGCCAATAGCGTAAGAATTCTTGATTATAGACCATTAGGGTGTAAAATCGCCGAGGTCTTATTGGTCTTTGTGCAGCATTGGCAGAAGGAAGATTATTATTTTATGGGATTGCGGAAAGGTGGAAAATGAGCGTTACGTTCAATGCTTTTGAAATTTTTGAAATAGCCGAAAAAATCGAGCGCAACGGCGCCAAATTTTACCGTAGGGCGGCAGAATTATTTGATGATTCCCGCACTCGCAATATGTTTCTTCAATTGGCCGATTGGGAAACAACACACGAACAGGTTTTTGCGGACATGCGAAAGGAGCTTTCCGCACAGGGGCCGGAGCTGAGGACTTTCGAACCTGAAAATAGCGTGGTCTTTGATGCGCAGTCAATGGCCGGCCTTGCCGTGTTTGGTAATATGATGGACCCATCTGAGGAGCTGACCGGCAAAGAGAGCATAACGGATGTTCTTAAAAGCGCTATCGAGAAGGAGGAGGATTCCATCGTCTTCTACACAGGTTTGGAGGCTTTTATTCCTGCCAGTGCCGACAAAGACAGGATTGGTGATATTATCAGAGAAGAGATGCACCACGTTCGCATACTAAACGAGTCACTGGAGTGGCGATAGTTTTGTTAGACGCTGTAAATTTTTCTCACCCCATCCAGGGGCGCTTTCTGGCCATTTTTCCCGACAATATATTTTTTGCAATAATTACGTCCTCTCTGACCTGGAAATCAAACGTTCCTGCACAAATAAAATCGGCGCCGTTTTCGTATGCAAATTTGAAACCGTCTCTGGGATTGATGGCGCCTGCGGCCATAACCTTGTAAGCAATCCATGGCTTTTTGACGTCGTTCATAAATTCGATAGTCTTTTCCGGTGTCCGGGACCAGATATTGTCGTGCTCCGGCTGTCTTTTAGCAGACCAATAATTGCCGCTGTGTAAAGTTTTCATATAAAAATCGGGCTGCAATCCTGCTTTTTCACAGCGAATAGGCACTTCTACACTATGTCCCCCGACACCTGCGATTGCTCCGTTTTTCTTAATGAAATCGATAGTCTTTGCGATAATGTCAACACGACCATCTTTGGCGAGACTGTCTCCCACACCACCCTGTATGTAAGCTCCAATAGCTCCATTGTCAATGGCCATTTTTATATCGGTCTGAAAGTGTTTGAAGTCAGTTTTTGAGGGTTTGACCTGTGCAATCCATTGAATCTTGCCGCCTCTTTCGTTCCAGTATTTTTTGAGAAGGCCGATGCAGTGGCTATCAAGTCGTAATATCGCGGTGTTGATTCCGGTCTCCTCAGATATTTCGAAGGTTTCCATCACTTTCTCGTCGGTGAAATAATTCCTTAATAATGAGGATACATAGACCAGGTCTCTGCTGTGGGCAAAGCTGCTGATTAGATTGCCGCCCGTGATTAACCTGCTAATCTTCACATTACCAATCCTGCCCGTCGGCAGGAGTTTTGCAGAGCTCTCCTGAGCCGGCTGAACAGTGGATTTTGTTGTTGCTCTTTCTAATAAAACTTTCTCTTCGCAGCTTAAGCCCAAGCCTGCGGTTGTCGATGCCATAATGGACTTTTTTAAGAAGCCGCGGCGGTTCAGATTTTCGGCCATAATATACCTCACCTTTTACTTATAGTGATTTCAATCGGTTAGCACGACCGTGATTATTATACATAATTTTTTCGTCTTGTCGAGAGTACGAAAGTACGACACAGCTTATATGGAACGCGGCGTGTCATAATCGGTTACTTTTGGGTTTTCGCTTTGCCGCCGGCCACGATTGTCCGTTCCATTACGCCATAGTAGTTGCCTCCGAGGTAGTGTAGCGTGTGGAATTTTTCCGGCAGCCATTTGCCGTCAAACATATCTGCATCGGCTGCTGCCCGCAGGACTTCGCAAACCAGCAAATCGTGCGTTTGCATTTTGAATATTTCTGCAACGCGGCATTCCAGATGTGCCGGACATTGCTCTATCAATGGCGGCGCAACCGTCTTTGCAGGAACCGGCGTCAGGCCGGCTTCTTTGAATTTATTGATATGTGTACCTGTGATACTGCCTGCAAAATGGGTCTGTTCGAGCAGCTCTTCGCCCGGCACGTTGATGACCAGCTCGTGATTTTGCTTTATCAAATTGTATGAATGCCTGACATGGCTTATAGCCAACAGTATGAGGCAGGGGTCGGCGCTGTTTACGGGAGTTTGCCAGCTAAATGTCATCACATTCGGATTTTCGAGAGTGCCGGTTGTCACCAGGACGACGCAGCCCGGCTCAACCAGCCATTTCGCCTTGCTTAGCTCCACTTCGTTCTTCATTGTTGATATCTCCTCCGGCATTTGGCCGGAACAAATGCTTTCTTCTTCGTATTACCGATACGTTTGACAGCCGAATTATTACAGATATTCATTTGACGCCTGCAAAGAATATGTGAGCTGTCAGGCCGGCAATAGGTGGAAATAAAAATGTACAAACCACATGAATGAGAGTAACTTTCCAGCCCAAAATTCCCACCGCCATCGGCAGACGGGCAACCGACCATAACGACCACGCCGTCAGGAACGCGACCATAGTTCCTATACCGGCGCCGCACCGCAGCAGTCCGGCGGCGACAGGCAAACTGACGTAAGGGCCTCCGGGGACGAGAGCGCCGGCTGCCATACCGATGAATATCCCTCGTATGCCGGATTCAGA
>DUZJ01000099.1 GCA_013349615.1 Planctomycetota bacterium
TTGGCGCCGTCCAGATGCCGTCCGGATAGAAGCCCTGGTCAAGAACAAACCGCACGAAGATAGGCTTGTTGTTCAAATACAGCTTGTTACCTTCGATGTGAAACTTTCGCAGGCCCGCATAGCTGGCCACCGAATCCACCACCTTCCTCCCATCGAGCAGCTCCAGCCGAAGGTCATAGAGATAAGGGTCGACCGTGCTCCACGCTCGCGGCTTCTTAATCTTAAGAACAGCCGTATTGCCGCTTTGGGCCGGGACGCTTTCGGAGGTGAGCTTCTTGCCTTTGGGCGTCAGCAGCGTTGCACGAAACTGAAGACCTCGCTTATATTCATTGACCGTTGGAGTAACAATAAAACGTTTTTCGTCTAAGTCGGGGACAATATGAACGGATTTTAGGAACTGTTGCGGCCTGACCTCGAGCCAGACCGTCTGCCAGATTCCTGTAACACGTGTGTAATGTACGCCGTACGACTCGCGCCGAGTGCTTTGCTTACCTGAAGGTTGAACTTCTGAGCGCACATCATCAAAGGCATAAACGACAAGGTCGTTTTCACCCTTCCTGATTGCGTCGGTTATCTCGAAGGCAAATGAGACACTTCCGCCGAAATGGCGGCCAACAGCTTTTCCGTTTACCCAGGCCCGGCATTCGTAGTCCACTCCGCCGAAATGTAGAAACACACGTTTGGCTTCCCATGTTTTCGGCAGAGTAAACGTCCGACGGTACCAGACGGCGTTTATGAAATCCGTCTGTCCCATGCCGGACAGCTTACTCTCAACGCAAAAGGGCACAACGATTTTCTTATTGAGTTTGGAAGGATTGCTTTGCCAGCTCTCTTTTACCCCAACCACGTCAGGGTCCATCGCAAAGTCCCATCGGCCATTCAGATTGAGCCATGCCTCTCGTCTGAATTGGGTCTTCGGATGTTCAGGACGTGGAATTTGGCCTTCTGCATTTGCCGATGTACCGATGAAAACAATCGTTGCGATAACAGATAGAACAAAGCATTTCGCCGACTTTTTGAAACATCTCATTTTTAGGCTCCTTAATTATGGTTTTCCTGTCTTGATAATCCCTCAGTTGTTTCCTCATTCATCATACATATACTCTACCGGCTACAGGATTTTATTATAACTCGGTTAATCAATCCTGACCAGAACAGTTTGCTGTGAGTCTCCAACGGCTGATTAACAACCTCACAACTTGAGAAGAGATAGCATACTACATTTCTGTAACCTTGCCTTCTTTAACTACCGGAAAAAGGGTGATTTTGGCGTGGAAATCCTGTTACCGGACTTATCGTTGATGCCTTTAATGAATAGAACAGAAGCATTGTACGGATGTTTGAATATGAGTATTATAGGATAGATTTAGATTAAGGAGACACGCTATGTTCACACGAAAAAACTCAACAAATGTTAAGGTAATTCTATTGACAATAATTTCGGCCTTAATGTTGCTCGCGGAACCTGTTACAGCGAAGAAAGGCCGCAGCAGCAGTAAATCGAGCGGCGGCAGCCAGAAAAGCCGGGCAGTCACAAAGAGCTCTTCCGCTCCCAAAACCTCACGGCCCTCGTCCGTTAGCAAAAGTAGTTCTAAGGTCAGCGCCCCCGCGCGCTCAACCAAGGCACCAGCCAGGCGGAGCGTTTCAAAACCTTCAGTTCGAAGCAGTCCGAGCAGAACAATTGTTAAACCCAGTACTCGTCGGCCCAGCAGAATAACACGCAGCAGTCCACCCAGAAGGTCCACACCCAGCCGCCCTGCTACCCGGCGATCCAGTATTACCTCCAGCGCTCGCAGACCATCCGTCAGCTCTTTAAGCAGCAGGAGGCCGACTGCTCCAAGCACAAGCATTCGCAAAAGTACAAGCAAAACCTCGCGTATCGGAAGTTCCATCAGCGTTAAGAAGCCGTCCGTTTCCACTGCGGCGAAATCATCTGCCGCAAGTTCGGCCAGTCGTATAAGCTCGAGCAAGACTTCGCGTATCGGAAGTTCCATCAGTGTTAAAAAGCCGTCCGTTTCCACTGCGACGAAACCATCTACATCAAGTTCGGCCAGTCGTATAAGCCGGAGCAAGACTTCGCGTATCGGAAGCTCCATCAGCGTTAAAAAGCCATCAGTCTCCACTGCGACGAAACCATCTGCTGCAAGTTCGGCCAGCCGTATAAGCCGGAGCAAAACCTCGCGTATCGGAAGCTCCATCAGCGTTAAAAAGCCTTCCGTCTCCACTGCGCCGAAATCACCTGCTGCAAGTTCAGCCGGCCGTATAAGCCGGAGCAAAACCTCGCGTATCGGCAGCTCGATCAGCGTTAAAAAGCCATCCGTCTCCACTGCGGCAAAATCTTCTACATCAAGTTCGGCCGGTCGTATAAGCCGGAGCAAAACCTCGCGTATCGGCAGCTCGATCAGCGTTAAAAGGGCGCCTGTTCGCATTGCGAGAAAACCATCGACTGCTCGTAAGCCAATCACTACAACTGCAACGGCGAAGAGCAGAAGCAGTATGGACCTTGGACAATCCAGGCAGGTTTCCAGAGAACTTGGAAAGGTGACCGAAACAAGGCGAAATAGTTACAAACCGAGGCAGCAGGCAACTCTAAAGTCAAGTAGCCGTACAAGCTTACGCAGCCCTTCTTTGTTCACGCGTCCGTCAAACGAAAAGAGCGGGCGCATCAGGTCGACGAAAGAAGTGAGCCGGGACGTTGGAAGAGAAAGCAGAAAGGCTTTTAGCAGGCCCGGCACAACCGGCATTCGCAGCATAAGCGGGCTTGCCGGTCGGGACAGAGTGCGCCACTGGAGGGAACGGTCTTCTACAGGGACATATCGTGAACGTAATCAGGTAGTAAAAGATATTGGACGCGACGAGCATGTATATATCGGCTCCCATAACCGGATATGCCGTACACGAGTCCGGCCGAGGCATCGTTTTATGTTGCATTATAACTGGGGGTCTCACTTTGCGTTTCGGTATTTCTATCCTTACTATCACCGCAGATACGTCTTTGTCAGCCTGGGCGGATACTGGCCTTTAGGGTACGGATATAGGCGTTATTACTGGTATGGCTGCCACCCTTACCGCTGGTACGGCTATTATCCTATCGCTCGAGAGGTCGGAGGTAACACATATAACTACTACACCTACTATTACAACGGTGATACCGTTGCGGCCGAGCCCAGCCAGGCAGCGTATCCTGTCGGGCCCGTTGACCATACTACTTTCGAAGATATCCGCGAAAAGCTTGCGCAGCAGGCCGAAGAACCTTACGAGGCGACGTTAGCGGACCGCTACTTCGAAGATGCCATCGGGGCCTTCGAGCTTGATAATTACGACAGGGCCGCTGAAAGGTTCGCCAGAGCAATCGAGCTTGCGCCGGATGATATGGTACTTCCCTTTGCGTACAGCCAGGCGCTTTTCGCCGCTGAGAAATACACGGAAGCGGCTGAGGTCCTTCGAGCAGCTCTGGCGAAGGTATCGCCCGAAGAGGAAGGCATCTTTTATCCACGCGGGCTTTATTCGAAAGACGATATTCTCTTCGAGCAAATGGACCAACTGGCGAAAAAAGCCGAGCTCTACAGCTTCGACGGGGACCTGCAGCTTCTTCTGGGATATAACCTTCTCGGCATCGGTGAAATCGACGAGGCCGTCGAGCCCCTGCGGCTTGCGACACTCGACCTGAAAAACGCACCCGCGGCAACGGTACTGCTTAATCTTCTGGAAAAAATCAGGACCAAGGACGCCGAAGAGGCTGAGTAAAATCAATGTTGGCAGAGAACAAAACAATGAGAACAGGGAATTTGATAACACTGACAGCCGCCCTATGTTTCACAGTCAGCCAGGTTGCTGTTGTGCAGGCGGCGGATTGGTTTCAATTTCCCCTCCACCCTTCAAAGGACGCCCAGCAGGCACCTGATATTTGCGGAAGCGTTGTTGTCTGGCAGCAATTTGTCGATACGGACTTCGATATTTACGGCGCCGACATTACCGACCTTTTCAAACCGTTCGTTTTTATCATCACTGATGATATCGATGACCAGTTGGCGCCCTCTATTTACGAAAGCACGGTCGTTTGGCAGAGTTATGTGGAGACGGACTGGGATATATGGGCTGCGAATATCAACGACCAGACCGCCCCACAATCTTTTGCGGTCTCGGAATACCTCGATATCAATGAACTGGCCCCCGCAATTCACGGCAACATTGTCGTCTGGCAGTACGATTATTATGGAGACCGGGACATCTGCGGCGCCGACATCACCGACCCGAACAGCCCGGCGGAATTTCCGGTGGCCCTTTACGATTTTGAACAGCAGGCCCCTGCTGTTTATAGAAACACGGTCGTATGGCAGGATGATTATTATGGCGACTGGGACATCTTCGCCGCTGACATCTGGCAAAGAAACAAGCCGGCAGAGTTTTCCGCTTCACTTGTTGAGCAGGACCAGCAGCGCCCGGCCATCTGGGGCAACATAGTTGTCTGGCAGGATGACTTCTTCGGCGACTGGGACATTTACGCTGCCGATATCAGCAAGCCGGACAGCCCTGTTGAGTTTGCGGTTACGACGGATATTTCCTGGCAGATGAATCCCGATATCGACGCCCATCTAATAGTCTGGCAGGACGACCGAAACGGCAACTGGGACATATTCGGCTACAACCTTACCACGCGGCAGGAATTCCAAATAACCGATGACCCTGCCGACCAGACCGAGCCCGCCATAAGCGGCAGCGTGGTAGTTTGGCAGGATGAACGCAACGGAAACCCGGAAATATATACGGCTGTGCTTGACGGACCAGAAGTCGCGCACTGTACATCCTCGATACCAGGTGATATTGACGGGGACTGCAAAGTCAACTTCATCGACTTTTCGCTAATGGCCGGCTACTGGCTCGAATGTGACCTTGAGCCGGAAGAAGCCTGTTGGCAATAGGGTCGGCACGCAATGTTGCTCTGCGTGGCCGAGAGTAAAGTAAAAGTAATAGATAAAATGACAGATTTTCAAACATAATTTTTAGATTTGAAAGGAGTGTAAAAATGGCTAAAAGATTAATGACAATTTGTGTGATGGTTGCAGTAAGTTTGGCCTTGGCATTTGTTGTCGGCTGTCAGAGCGATGCGCAGATCGGTTCTGCTTTAGGGGCTCTCGCCGGCGCCGGCATCGGTCAACTGGCAGGTGGTGACACGGAAGCTACTCTTATTGGAGCGGCGGTCGGCGGCGGCGCCGGCTATATGTTAGGCAGCGAAGGCGACAGGAAGAAAGCACAGGCCGAAAGAGACGGCCTGCGTCAGGAAATGAATACTGTTATGGTCAAAGTTACCAACAGCAACGGCTCTATCGTACAGGTGCCGCTGAGAAAGCAAGGCGTTGGTTATATCGGCACAAGAGGTGAGTATTACGCCACCCTGCCGACCCAGGACCAGCTCCGCCCTGTGTACGGCTTTTAGCTCCCGGGCGAAAGTCCGCCGGGCGAAAGTCCGTCTGTGTGGATTATAGGGGATTTGAACGTTTTATTCTCTATACCGCCTTTCACAAACTGGCTATTGAAGAAACGGTGGTTTTGCGGTACAATAGTGGTACAATGCTTGTTACGAAGTCTCAGGTTTGTGCCTTTAATATTAGGGCGGATGCTTCGCAAGACAACTGTTTCAGTATAACGGGACTGGGATACAGAATGCACTCAAGAGTGAGAGGCCTGCTATGAACAGGCGGCTGCGAAACGCTTTGAAAGGACTCACGGCCCCTGACATCGAACGTCGCCGCCGGGCAATGGAGCCTTTTGTGCGGGCCACATTTGATGTCTTTATCAGGTACCTGTACCGCTACTTAGGCAATGAGGTAGAGTGTGAGGACGTGCTGGAAGATGTTTATGCCGATATTTGGGAAAACGCGGACCGTTTGCGAAATGTTACCACCGAGAAACAGCTTCTAACGACCGTGTACCTGTACTATATGCGGAAACGGTTGAGGCAGGTTTACAATAGAATGAACCGGAATTTACATTTATCGCAGAGAGACCTGGAGAATATTATTGCCCCCGAATTAGGTGTCATTGAGACAGCGTCCCAGTCGGAGCTTCAGCAGATAGTTCGCAGGATGCTGAACAGACTCAAGGCGCGGGAGCGAAGGGCCATAGAGCTTTGGATGGAAGGTTTCTCCAACAGGGCAATCGCAAATGAGCTTAAGACAACCGTTGGGGCGGTCAAGATGCTGGAATTTCGAACTATGTTAAAGCTGAAGAAGATGCTGCGAGATTACTGTTACGAAGATTGATTTTATGTTTTCGGGAGCCCGTTTGGTAATAAGCTGCAAAATGGGAACCCTCGAAAGGAGCAAAAAACAATGCTTGACACAAACCGGGAAATTCAAGAGTTGGCGGCTGACTATGCGGGCGCCTTGCGTGACGGCTGTATACCGGCCTTTCTGAAGTCGCTTACACGCGAGGAAGCAAAGAGGATAGCTTCTTCCCGGCAGTTTCAGGATGCCGCCGAGGTCACGCGAATTCTTAACGGCGTTGGGTTTGCCGACAAGGCCATGATACCGAATGTCGATTTGTTCATATCCCGCGTCAACGCTGAGATATCGTCACGATTGAAGAAAGCAAGGGCGTCGTCACGGGGCAGACGCAAAGCCGTCGCAAGGCACGCCGCCGGAACGGAAAAAAGAGCTGAGAAATCGGTATGATTCTGGACTGCTATCAATGCTCGTCCTGTTATTTCGAGGACAAGGAACAGTCCTCAAGGATAGACCCTTCGACCATCTCGCAGGCACAGCCCAAGATGGTTTTCAGGAATGTCGTGGTTGTATTTGTCTGCATCGAACTATACGACGGCAGAGAGGATTTGGAAGAAGCTGCTGAGGAGTTTGGGTCGCTGTCGGAGCTTATAGGTAAAAGGCCTATTGTCCTTTGTCCCAATGTCCACCTGTCGATTGACAAAGCTCCCGAGAAGCAAGCGGCGTATTTGATTGCCGAGCTGGAAAAGATGCTCGTTAAGGTGGGCTACGATGTACAGTGCCTGTCTTTTGGTTACCACAAACAGTACGGCATGGAATGTAACGGCAATGTAGGCAGCGTTGTCGGCAGGAGGTTCTATGGCTCCAAAGAGAAGCAGTTTCTAAGACTCTTGACCCGGCTTGGTGTTTGTCCACCCGAGTCCCAACCGGCGGACATGCCGTCCTGGGCTAAAACTCTGACCGGGGGCCCGTTGTTCAAGGTGCTGAGCAGCCGAAGCCGGACCTACAATGCCGGCAGAGATATACTCCGCCACCAGCTTGATACGGCGGGCGATGAGCTTTGGACGTGTATGTTGTTTGAAGGGGAAAGGAACCCTGTGGATGACTATCTTGGCACTTTATATGAAATCATAGAGGATTACCACGATATCAGAGTTCACCGTGCGCTTAATCTCAGCGTGCCGGGATTTTCAAACGCTGCACGCTTCCTTTTTCGCAAGTTTCCCGAGGCAATCGAACAGGGCAGACTTCGGATTTACAACAGCAAAGTCTCTGACTTAGAGGTTTTGTTGTCCAGGACGGCCCTTCTTCTTGCCTTCCCGCACATACCTCGCAAAGCCGGCTCGCATGCGGGAGAAATATCGTTCGGGATATACTGTAAGGATGAAAATTTCGCAAAGAATTTGATTCAGTGGTACCGGACTTTTCTTGTCGATTCGCGATTTGGATGGATCCGCACGGAGTCCGAATTGAATGCGGCAATCAATGAGTTAGAAGAGGAACTGTTCCAGGACAAGCGTGAGTAGACCGTAAGAAGTGCTGTCCAAACCAGCTTTAGTACCGAGAATATAGAATACCAAACAGGATTGAAATCGTGGATACGGTCTTATCTGTAGGTATCGTTGCAGCCTACGTGGCAGTGCTTACATTTGTTGCTGTGCGGGCGCGCGCCGCTCGCCGGTTCTCGGAGTTTTCATTAGCCGGACGCACACTTCCGTTGGCATTGGTATTCGGCAGCCTTTGTGCCACCTACGTGGGACCAGCTTTTTCGATTACCTTTGTCGGGAAGGGATTCCAGAGCGGCTTTCTTTTTTTGGGCATAGGATTGGCATACGCAGCCCAGAACATCCTGGTTGGACTGCTGGTTGCTCCACGGCTGAGAGGTTTGAAAGACTGCCACACATTGGGTGACGCTATAGGTCAGAAATATGACCGAAAGTGCCAGATTGTTGCAGGAATTATTTCCGTCGGCTTATGCGCCGGATTTGCTGCGGTCATGGCAAAGGCCGGTGGAGTTGTACTGACTGATATATTTGGACTTACGAGCTGGTCGTCCGTCATTGTGGTTGTCGGCATCACGGCACTGTACACCACATTCGGAGGATTGCGGGCAAGCGTGATAACCGACGCATTTCAGTTCAGCATATTCGCCATATTACTGCCTGTTACGCTGATATTGGTGCTGATATTTCACTTCGACGGAGGTGCGGCAACTTTCGCAAAAGAGGCATCAGCCGCTACCGCAGGGGGACTCGGCTCCACATCGCTTATCGAGATAATCGGCCTTGTGGCGGCCTTCCTGCTCGGCGAAACGCTCATACCGCCTTATGCAAATCGGGCGTTAGCGTCAAGAACGACACGGATATCACGAAATGGTTTTGTGTTGGCGGGCGTCTTTAGCGTTGTTTGGTTCATGGTCATGATAGCGATTGGCGTTACGGCCCGGACCATCGTCCCGGAAGGTACCAATGAAGACCACGTTTTGTTGAACCTGGTTAAGTCAACCATGCCTGCGGGCGGTTACGTGTTGCTGTTGGTGGTATTGGTGTCGGTTGTTATGTCCAGCCTTGATTCGCTCCTGAACGCCGGTGCTGTTGCCTTTACCCAGGATATTGTTAAACCGTTTGCGAAACTTCCGGACGAAACTGCTCTGAACGTGGGCCGCTGCGCAACTATTGTTATTGCGGCAATCGCGGCGGCCGGTGCAGTTAAAGTTCCCAGTATCATCACCGGCCTGCTTATCTGCTATACTATTTGGGCACCGGCAATTCTCCCTGCTCTCATAATTGGTTTATGGATTAAGCGTCCGCGCCCACTGGCCGGAATTTCGTCAATGGCAGTCGGCACGCTTGTCGCTGTGATACTATGGATAATCCTATGGATAATATTTAAGTTTGTATATCCCGCTGAAATTGAGATAGCTCCCCTTGTTATTATCCCGGCCCTTGGAGCGGCACTGTTAGCGTATTTAGTGGGACATTGGCTCGAAAGAAACAAACACGGAGCGTGAAAGATGGAAATAGTTATTTTAGCTCTTGTAGTAATTGCAGCTTTATTCGCTATTTGCAGCGGCGTTTGGGTTGCGACTGCGTTGGTAGGTGCTATCTCCAGGAATCGAACTGCACAAACTGCGAAGGGCCAGGCAGACGAAAAAACTAACCACCCGAATATATAAAATCGTGACAGCTAATCCGCATATTTCATACTCGCGGTCAGCTTTTTCAGACGTTCTTGGGCGTTCTGGACATATTTGATAAGCTGCTGAGCATGGCTGCTTGCCCCGTTAGAAATCTTTGCTCTCGCAGGGTGTTGCCCGTTTATAGAATTTCTAACGGGGTGCATTTGGTCTTTCCAGAGCCAATTGATAATCTTTTCAATCCCGTCGTCATCTAATTTACGCCAATCGCCAAAACGCAGATTGTCGGGCAGATTGTATTCTTTTGCTTTTTGCAGCAGCACCGCGATACCGGCCATCGCGCCTAAAGCCATATTGTTCGGCTCAATTCCATATTCCAATGTTAGTTGCATCGCGCCGAATATCCGCCCGTTTACTGCGAGCTTGCGGACCGCATCGCGGCCGGCCCGTGCAACCGTATCCGCAAGATATGGATTGGTCATACGTTCGAGAAGGTCATCTGCATAATCTTTAATGCCGGCTTCTGTAAAAAGCTCATCTCCGAGGTTGGCTTGTTGTTTTACAAGCGCCCTGCCGCACTCATCCAAAAAAGCCAACCGTGCGATTTGCATAACGGCCTCGTCTTTCTTGAGCTCGCTCATCGAAGTAGCGCCGCAGGCTTCGCCGATAAAGCCGAGCAGGGTATGTATGGCATTATGGCCGAACAGTTTTGCCTCCTCGAAAGGTAGTAGATTATCTTTTTCAATAAAGACTTCAATGCCGGGCCTGAAATCGCCAATTGTCGTTCGGCTAACCAAAATTCGATTGAACTCTTCCACCAGAAAAGTACGCTTAATACCAGGTGCTATCGTTGCCAGTTTGCTCTTTTCAATTTCGGCTGGGTCTGTAACCACCCTGCTCATTTTGCCGATTACTGTGTTCAAAAACTGTACTTGTTTCTGTGACAGCGTGCCAATTTTCTCCGTAAAGGCTTGCTCAAGTATCTCTGCCGCGTGATTGTTATTTTCTGCTGTATAAATTATAGTTGCTTCTGCTTTGCTGTTCTTTAAGCCCTCAGCTATCAATGAAACAGGACTGTTCTCTGCGCCCGATTCATAGAAATCCACCGATGGCAGGCACGTAGCTATTTCGGTGGATTCGGCTAAGACATCAAGAAGGATTTGTTTGTCCCCTGCGACGTTGGGATTGAGCAGCTCAACATTATCAACCTTTAGCGTTTCAATGCCGTCGGCTTTCGCTACGTTGACGTAGTAGCTGCCATTGTTAGCTCTGACCGCGTCGACTAATTGAGTGTCAATCTCAGCTACGACTATCCGCGTAAAGTTGCCGCTTTGAAATGCTTCTTTAGCGAACAGACCGCCCTGGATTGGCCCAAATCCAAATCCGACAAATTGATGTTCAGCCATTACTATTGACCCGCCGCCTTTAGAAAGCGTTTGATTTGCTCTTTGTCGGTCAAAACAGTCATTTCGAGGTCATACGTTCTGCTCTTTCCCGGCGCGATGTGGAGCAGCTTTTTCTGTTCTCTGGCTTTGGCCTGGCCGATTGGCGGATTGGTTCCCGGCTCCAGTGCCGTAACATATTCGCCGGGACCCCAGTGCTGCCAGTTCGCAAGGCAGGGTAATTGTTTCTTTTTATACCTCATAGCCAGCGCAAAGCCGAGCCGTCGATTGTAAAGACCAACGGTGCAGACGCCTTTTTTGTCGGCCCGGACATCAATAAAGCCGCACGCTTCTCCGCCGCCTCTGTGACTGGCGCGGGGCTTCCGGCATTTTCGGAAATTGTTTTTGCTGTTGAATATCGCATTGTCCATATCCAGGCCGCGCGAGACGCATTTTCCTTTCCACACGATTTCTGTGCCCTCGTCAACCAACGGCCACCCGTAGTTACAGTGATACAATATCATATGCGGCGTCGGAGTATTACCGAAGTTAGTAACAACATCGTGAATCCTGATGGCCGGCTCGCCGATGGTGCTTGATATGGTACGTTTCAGTTCCAGGTTCGGCCCGAATACGCGAGACTCTTTCACCACCGCCGTTATACTCATTTGCGGCTTTTCCGCCGTCAGGTTTGGCTGCACGATTGATTCGAGCCTGGCGCCGATATTGCTGACTCGGCCGTGCAGACCGCGCTCACCGTAGTCGTCTGTTTCAGGTCCGCCTACGTGAGTCAGTCCGCAGGTTGTCAACAAGCCGCCGGCGAATGAGTACAGCCACTCTAATCCCCTATTGGCATCCGGCCGCGGCGAGGTAACACCTGCGTGACTTAGCCAGGCGAGGCTGTGCTGGTTATAAAAGGCCTCAGCGATATCCAGACCGCGGTCGATAACCACTTTGTACCGAAGTCCGGAGCCGGTGTTGACCCAGGCAATTCGGGTCCCTTTGCCGAGGCCGTTATCCAGAACGGAGGTTTCAATACCTCCGACCTGGGTAACATTGATAACTTTGTTCTGCCAGGTGGATTTGCGATTGGTTGCGGCCATTTATATCTCCTTCTCTTTTCCAGACTGATTAACGCAAAACCTTTTGCAGCGCGTTAAAACTTTCGTACGTTACATTACTGCGAACTACATTTAACATTTTGTCATAGGGCCTGATTCCGCCGTATCGGTCATCGAGCGGCGCTTTGATAAAAAGTGACGCAAACAGATTACCCATCTGTACCGCTTCAGCAAAATTTATTGCCCCACTCTTGAATTCATCAAGATGCAAAGCGGCGTACGTAAGAAGGCCCGCCCTGAACGAGTCCCCTGCTCCGACCAGGTCAATGACCTCCCCTACCATGAACCGGGATTCGATTTTATTCGGGCCGTCGACGGCCCCATCGGGACAAATGTGCTTTTCGTAGGCGCCGTTACTGACTGTAACGCCGAACAGCTTTGTTCTGTTTTTCCTTCGCCAGAATCTTTCAGTCAAAGTCAAGAAAGTGCACATTATTCTCATGTTCTTCAAAGTCCTGCCAGGCTCGCCCCGGGGCAAGCGTATTTTCAATCAGCTTGGCCTCATCACAGGACGTAAAGAACAAATCAACCTCAGGCAGAAGCGGCTCTAAAAGCCGGTATCGCTCTATCGATTTGCCCGTCTTTATCAGCTCCTGTGGGTTAGCCGTCAAAGTATGGCAGTCGACAATTGTAACAGCCCCCTCGTTGCGGCACCATTTGATGAAATCAGCCAAATCACGCCCACCATTGGCGTCGCCTCTATCAGACAAGCCGGAATACATATAATAAACTATACTTGGCTTTAATCGCTTGACAGACCCTTTGAATATTTCAAAATCAAAATCGTCGTTGGCGCTGGGAAAGTAGGCAATCCCGCCTCTGTCCCCTCCCGTTGTGCCGTGAATGAAGGTAGTCCCTGTGGGCAAATCCGGGTGTATATGTGTCTGCGACATATCGATACCGTTCGCGGTCATCAAGTCGTAAAAGAACCTTCCCTGGGCGTCTAAGCCGTCGTAATCGCCTTTGCCGAGGTTGACCCCCACGGCCACTTTCAAGCCGGTCCTCGCTATCAGAGGCGCCGAGTTGCCGGGCCCCCCCGCCGTTGCATAACCCTGCTCAATCCATTCTCTCACCTTTTCCTGAGAGTAGTCGGGAATATCTTCAAATTTGCATTTCGCCAAGCCGCCTTTGCCCACTAAATCATCAGCAAAGTCGAAGTCAGGCCTTCGTAAATCCGCCACTCCCGTATTCAAAATCAAAACATCCACAGCCATTTTTTTCCTCACAATTCACTCGCTGTCTCACAAAGCCTGGCGCTCATCGTCGGGTATTGTCAGCTTCGCTTCAATAAAATCTTTGTGTGTCAACTTGAGGGAGTTTGAAATCCTGCGAATTTCCTCGGTTTCGTCGTATGAGGTCTTATCCGATGCATTCGCAATTTTGAATAAGCACTTTATAAAGTTCCTTCGCTCATCAAGAGTTGTGCACTCGAAAAATCCCCGCGAAAGACGGAAGTAATCAAGCCCCTGCAAAGTTCTGTCGCAGCTAATTTGTGTCACTATCTGTGCTTGCTGCTCGGACAAGTCCCATTCCTCCGAGAGCACTTGCTTAATGGCTTTTTTTTCGTCGCCTGAGATTTCTGCATCTACCGCCGAAATCTTCGCCAAGAGTCCGGCTGCAAGGCAAATCTTTCTGACTTCTTGCCCCGGCAGCTCAATCTTTATTCCCTTCTTTTCGCTCTCCGACTTGAGCTTGTAATAAATAGTGTTCTCAATGAAGTCGTCAACCTGGCTCTCTCTTTGTGCAGCAGATTTGTATGTCTCGCCACGCTCGGTCACAGTTGCTTTTATCATTTGTGAAAGTCTTGCCAGCAAACCGATGTTCACACCCAAGACGCCTTCTTTGATTTCATCAAGAACGGCTTGTTCTTCTTCGGTAACGACACCATCCGCCTGGAACAATTTCTCAAGTGTACCGACCACCAGATCCTTTTCTTCTTCAGATTTAATTTTCTCTAAAACCGTCCAGAGCAGCTCTTCTCTCTCTTCTGAGCTGACGGGCGAATCCATGTAAATTTCCAGTTGTGACCACTCATCACCGCTAACATCTTCGAGATTAAAGAGCAAATCCTTCAGCGCGTTGATTTCCTCGTTTTGCAATTCACCGTCCGCCCACGCCGCCGCTATCAGCAGCTTCGCAAGGTCCATAATAAACTTCCTGTCAGGCATAGCTGTCTCCTTCGACGGAAATCTCTTATTTATTCACGCTAAGATTCCTGCCGTTCTTCTTTTGGCCGATGTTTCCATCTGCGGTGCAGCCACCAGTATTGGCTCGGGTCTTCCCGCACGAATTTCTCAATCGCCCTGGTATATTCTGCCGTGACCCACTCCAGCGGGTCGTCCTTGTCGGCCCATTCTTCAGGCATAATAACCCGATTAACCCCAATCTCGAAGTAAAAA
>DUZJ01000100.1 GCA_013349615.1 Planctomycetota bacterium
CAGAGAGGTTTGCTTCACCGGCCGTGGTGTGGACGGCCTTGTTTATACAAACTCGCAGCCGTACTCCAAGCGAGCTTGTGCGTTCGGTTTGCGGAGTTTGTCTAAGTTGCTGACGTTGTCAGCGTTGGTGAAGCCAGAGCAGAATCTTTTCATTTTAGAGAGGTTAGCAACGAAAAGGCACAAAAGGATATGGCCACAGAGGGCACCGAGGACACAGAGGTTTTTCAGCCAGCTTGGTGTTCTTGGCAGGATTTGCTTGTAAAGTGAACTTTGTCGCAAAATACCTGCCTTCGTCCACCGGGCAGCTTTGGGCTGCCCACTTATAATTAAACTGGCTGTTTATTAACTACTGATTTAACGGATTTTTTAGCCGCGAAAAGGCACAAAAGGCACAAAAGGAACAAAAAAATGACCAAAAAGTGCTTTATAAGCACATAAATTTAGAAAATTTAGGGCTATTTTATTGGCCAGCCGCCGTGGGCGTTTTACTTATCAACTTCGTAGACTTTTAGCACCTCGTCGCCGTAGTGGTTGATTACTTTGACGGCGATTTTGCCGGTTTCAGGCTGGTCAAAGGGTCGGCTCTTTGTCGAATAGAGCATTGACCAGGCAGCTTCATCAATCTCGGCACGCAGTGCCCGCTTTAGCTTCTCATAGGGATTATCCTCGCCAGTGAAATAGGCATGGCGTACAAAGAAGCTCTCGCCATTATAATTAGTGTCAATAAACCAACAGGCGATGTCGTCAGTTGTGTTGCTTCGGATTTCTCCCGTCGTTGGGTCGTATATATCCAAACCTTTGATTTCTACTTCAACCTTTCCATCTTTGGTTTTCTTCACTTTCAGATCAGGCTCGCCAAATACCATAAACAAGTTGCCTGAGCCGGTCTTCTTTAGGAAATCCTCGCCCATTTGCAAATCAGCGTTTATTCTTGTTGGAAGTACTGTAAGCTCACCATATCGCTTGGCTTCCTCAGATACGTGCGGATCAAATGCAAAACCACAAACCATCAATAAATCGTAACCTATTCCCTGCACTGCTTCTTTCGCGGCTTCTTTGACCAATTCAGGGCCGACGGTTCCGTGCTCGGGGCCTATACATATCGCTACACGGCGGCTCTTGCCACCCTTTTCGGTATATTCACCCTCAGCATGAATCCAGACGCCGGGATGAATTTCCAGCCGGTCGAATTTAAGCCGTTCGTTCTTTATGGTATTCTGGACACCAGCTTTTTTGAGATTCTCGATGATAATGTTGCCGAACTGGCCTGCACCCACCATTTTCATTGTCCAGCCTTCCTTGCCAACCTCGGCCAGGTCTTTCTTTTCCTCCATACTTATAGTTCGATGCGGCGAGAGACTTTCCATAGTGAACGGACCAGATACACGAATCCGCTTGTTATCTGCATAAGGTTGGTCATAGAGCATTTCGGTATCGGCGTATCGGGCTATACTATCATCGATTTCCTTTTGCCGTCGCTGACATAGCCTCCACCATTCTTTGAGTAGTTCCTTTGCTTCTTTGGGCCAGTCTTTTTCGGCTTCACGTGGGATTTGCCAATCCTCAAAGGATTTTTTCAGCAATTTGTTCAACTGTTTGTGGATTGGTTCGAGCCTCTGCTGCCACTTCTCGTAAATGGTATCAATTTCTTCATTGTTGGCGATTGCTTTTAGCGTAATATGCGCTACTCGGTTATAAATAAAGCCTTTCTTAATATTTCCGGATGTCTTGTATGGCGGGGGGGTGTGGCCTGTGATTTCCGCTTCTTTTTTAACACCTTCCGGTGAATCGCTTAAAAGATAATAAGGAAAACGTGCTGTCATAAGACGCGTCCGTGCAAGTGCCAGGGCAACACGGCTGGTATCAATAGTAATCCAGCGTCTGCCCCACTGCTCGGCCACATAAGCAGTTGTGCCGCCACCGCAGGTTGGGTCCAAAACCAAATCACCAGGATCAGTTGACATTAATATACAGCGTTCGATGATTCTTGGGTTAGTTTGAACAACGTAGACTTTGTCAGAAGCCCCAGCTGTATCCAGCCAAGGATTGGTAAGTTTTTTAAGGGGAAAATCCGGATGATAAAGGACAAATCTTGGCAATTGTCCATCTACTTGCAATCTTCGACAAAATGCCAATCGTTTCATTTTATCTTCGGAAGTAACCCAGCATTGCCCATTTGGTAAAGTGTATGTCTTACCTTCAAAATTCAAGTTATATACACTGGATTGAGAATACGATGGAGCCAACTGTGAAACAGTAGTGAAAACCCTTGCACCATTTGGTATTGCGGTCTTAGTTTTCTTTTCATTATCATCGAGAAATCTTCTAGTGCCATCTGATAATTCAACAAATCTCCAGTGTGTTCCATGGACTTCCGTTTCAATGAACAGCTGTCTGTATTTGATGTTTTCTCGCCTTTTGGTATACCATAACAGGTAGTCACACATATTCTCAATAGTTTTTGCACCCAACGGCATCAGTTTTTTTCTAAAAGGAATTAGAGCCACAAAATTTTCACTTCCGAATACTTCGTCCATCATGCATCTAACAAGGTGCACATTCTCATCTTCGATCTGGACGAATACAGAGCCTGTTTCGGTCAATAATTCTCTCGCAGCGACAAGCCGGTCACGCCAGTAGGCAAGGTAGGAATGGATACCAAGTTTCCACGTGTCGCGGAAAGCACGGATTTGTTCCGGTTGTCTTGTAGCGTCTTGAGCCTTACCATCTTTAACATCACGCTTTCGAGTGGAGACCTGCCAGTTGGAACCAAACTTGATGCCGTAAGGCGGGTCAATATAAATCATCTGGACCTGACCCTTAAGGCCTTCTTTTTCGGCTAAGCTCGTCATAACCAAAAGCGAATCACCCAAAATCATACGGTTGGACCAGTTGGCCTCGTGCTGATAGAACTCGATTAAGTCTCTAAAGGGAATGCCGTTGAAATCGGCAAAGAATTGAAGCTGCGGGTCGGGGCTGTCTTTCTTGGCCTGGGCACGAACATCTTCGATAATAGCCTGAGGGTGAATCTTTTCCTGAATATAGACAGGTACAGCCGGTACGGTTAGTTCTTCTTGATCTTGTTCGTCTTTACCCTTCCAGACCAATTGCGGGTCCAGCGATGGGTCACGAGCATAAAGCAAGCCCGGATATTTTACCTCTTTTGGTTTGACCTCCTCTTCCCGCACAAAACCACGCAATTCTTCAGTAGGGATATTCTTTCGTTTATCTTTGTGCTTAACGGTATCTATTTTGACTGACTTCTTACTTTTTCTTTTAGCCATGTGCAGTATTACTCCTGCTTTTCTTTAATTGAAGCACGGATAGTTTTTTTGGCGTCCCAAGGGTCAGAAATCTCGATAAAACTCCATCTGCCGAATCCTCCGTGATTATTTACAGAAGGGATCCAAAATTCACGGGCTGTTGAAACCTTCGCAGCTTTTTTCTTATCGCGCTTGCCAGTAACTTCGACTATGACGTTTAGTGGATTTTCACTGCCGTGACCATCATCAAGACGGACTATAAAGTCGGGATTATAATTATGTTCTTCACCACTGATGGTATAGGGGATTGAGAAGCCCAGGCCCTGGTTCTTGACATAAGAGATGAGCAATCCTTCTTCACCAAGCTCTTCAAGGGCCTGAGCCATTTTTTGTTCCCATGAGTTTGTATCGGCAACTACGTGAGAAATATGGCACCATTTTGGGTCTGTTGGATAGACAGCGCGTGTAGTGTCAAAATCCACATATCTTGTAGTGCCAATAGTATTGTAAGGCTGCAAGATAGGTTTAAGAGCTTTTTCGCCGACCTCAGATGCGACAATAGCCTTGTATATTCTGTCGGCAGCATCATGGGCAAACTCGATCAACAGCAGCATTTGTGGGAAGGTATTGTCTTTGCAGGTTACACATTCAGCTAACCAGCGTTTGGTAATATCAAGAACCTGCGGGAAAAGCCACATCTGTACTTCAGAATCAAATTTGTGTTCCTTTGGGCGATCAGTTGTTTCCTGGCCATCATAGCGGAAGTATTTTTCCAGCGTTAGTTTGGCCAGCAAAAAGGCTACTTCCTGTTGCCGACGTTTTTTTAAATCTTCCAGAGTATGGATACTGGTTTCACCAACAATGGGAGCATTTTCAGTTTTGTATGGGACATCTTCTGTTGAAAGCACTAATCGGGAATCTTCGGTGAATGTCGCCGTGAGTTTGTCGCTTGGCAAGTCATATCGGTAACCCGACACACGGGGGAAACTGATTTCACAATCTATGCGGTCATCTAAAGCCCTAATTCGCGTGGGAATAGGACCCGGTTTAGGCTCTGACGTAGAACCGGAGCATGGAATAAATGAGAATGGAACGCCGTAAACTTCGGCATATTCCGTATCGAATTTGTTCTCGGCATTAGGGATGTAGTTTCTGCGACGCAAACCACGTCCAACAACCTGTTCGCAGAGAAGCTGCGTGCTAAAAGCCCGCACGCCTAAGATATGGCTAACAGTGTTTGCGTCCCAGCCTTCTGTGAGCATAGAAACAGACACCACGCATTTTACGTTTTCACCGAGTTTACCCTTTTTGCCGACAGTGTTCATTACTTCTCGTAACAGGTCTTCATCGGTAAGTTTTTCAGTACTGCGACCGGGAAAACGGATTCGGTATTCTGATTTGAACTCCTCTATTTCTCGACTGGCGATCTTCTTGAACTCTTTACTCATTGCCTCGCCGGATTCCAATTGCTCGCTGTCGATAAGAATTGTGTTAGGACGGTCTGTCCAGCCACCATTTTCCTCATTGTTGAAAATGGAAAGTTGGCCCGGTACTACTACAATGGAATCTTCAGCTAAAGGTTTCTCCCACCCAGCAACATAATCGAATACCAACTTTGAAACGTTAGTATTGTTGCACACAACAATAAAAACCGGTGGTGTCATGCCTTTGGATTGAGCCTCGGCATTATCCTCCCAGCTACGATAATACTTTTCATAGTTGCTATAAAGACTTCGCAAGGCACCTTCAAGCTCGACCGGTAAGTTTGGCTGGCCACTGATGGCATCGGTTTTTCGGCCTTTTTTGGGTAAATGTTCGCGTATACGTAGCCAGAGGTTTCGGTATGTAGGTTGGTCACCTGTCATTGAGTCATCTGAAACAGGCACTCGCGGCACTTTCACTATCCCGCTCTCAATCGCATCTATAAGGGAAAAATCAGATACAACCCAAGGAAAGAGCTTGCCTTCACCATAACCTGAGCCTCGCAAAAAGAATGGTGTGGCTGAGAGGTCATAGATTGCCTTGATACCAATTTTATTCTTTACCGCCTCAAGGCCGGTGAGCCAAGTATGTGCAGCTTTTTCTCGCTTTTCAGCTTCTTTACGGTCGTCGCCTTTGAGTTTTAATTCCTCTCCATCAGGTTTATGCCGGTAGCAATGGTGTGCTTCGTCGTTGATAACAACAATATTTTTCTTGTTGCCCAATTCGCGGCAAACTCGACGTACCATTTGGTCAGGTGTTTCTTGAAATGCTCCTTCCTTATTTCTTGACAGAATATTTTTGGTCAGTTTCCCGGCGGCGATCTTCTCTCTTAGGATAAAAGAATGAAAATTAGTAATAATAATCTTCGTTCTGCCCAGTTGCTCAATCATATCAGGGGGCAAAAGGTCATGCTGACGATAGTAATTATTAGGGTCATTGGGCAACAGAACTCGAAGACGATCACGGATAGTAATACCAGGTGTTACTATCAGAAAGGTGTCTGAGAATCGACCATCTTGTGAGTTAGCAAGTTTATTCAATGCCTGCCAGGCTATCAACATGCCCATTACCACTGTCTTACCGCTTCCGGTGGCCATCTTAAAGGCGATGCGATAAAGCGAAGGATTTGCGCTATCGTTTGCGTCTCTAATATCATTTTCGATCCAAGAGTCTCCACACTTTCGTGCCACCTCTGTTGTATAAATAGCAGTTTCAAGTGCTTCAATTTGACAGAAGAACAACTTTTTTTCACGCTGGGGATTCGTCCAGTACTCCAGCAAGCGCCGTGTTGTTTTAGTCAATCCAACGTAGCCACCTTCACGCCATAAAGCTACGCGGGCACGAACCCGGTTAATAAACTTATTCTCCTCGATGCGGTCTTTCGTCCATTCAGTATCAAAGACCATTTGCTGGTCTTTTCTCCGTCGTTTTGGTTGGCAATGGGAACGAAATACGAACTGGTACGGCGGGCTTCAACAATCTCGTTAGTAATTCCCTCGTCGGTGAACAGCCAATGTCGTCTTGGTTCCCTGAACGGTGAATTAAGAACTGGATTTTCAATAACAACCTGTTTCATCTCGCAGTTTACCAAAGAGCTTCTGTTATAGTTAGTTTTATGACAATATTAGCATGAAGGGGTGAAGGAGGCAAGGGGAAATCTAAATGATTATTGATTATTGAGATTGCCGCGTCGGCCTTCGGCCTCCTCGCAATGACATCGAATGAAACCATCCCCAAACAAAGCTTGAGGCTGCCACCCAGGATTGAACCATGCCTATTTTTGCGTGTTTTTTGCCGGTTAGATAAATTACGGGAAAGCGGCCAATATTTTGCAAGTTTATTCTTGACGGACAAAGACAAATAGGTTCTATTTATACGGATGGGTGGTGAAGGACGTAGAATCTGTCGGGCGATAACGGCCCGTAAATAAAGAGCTTTGTATATTACAGGATGGTCAAAAGGAATTTGTCTTGAGTTTTTTTGGAAAGGATTGAATGATGCGAACTGTCAAACTATCGGCGTTTTTCATTGTATTTGCCTGCCTGGTGCCGTTAGCCGGCTGCGGCCAGGAGCTGCAGGACCTGAAGATGCGAAACGCCGCCCTGAACAAGAGAAGAGCGGAGCTTGAGAGTGAAGTGCAGACTGCCAAGCTGAAACTCGAACAATTAGAAAGACAGCTTTCCGATGCCGGCGACCTCTCGGATATCGACAAAGTTGCGCTTCAACAAAAAATTGCCGCCCTCGAAGACCACCTCAAGATAAGAAACGAGTTGATTGCAGAGATGCAGAAGCAGTGCCTTGGCGGAGTACCGCTGCCGGCCGAGCTTAGCGCTTTGTTAGAGGATTTTGCCGCGCGCGAGGAGATGGTTACCTTCGACCCGAACCGTGGGATAGTGAAGTTCAGGAGTGATTTGCTTTTTAAGAGTGGCAGTGCCGCGGTATTGCCAGCGGCAGCCGAAGCGGTCAAGTCGCTCTGTGTAATTTTGAATTCCACAAAAGGCAAAGAATTTGACGTTATAATCGCCGGGCACACTGATGATCAGCCTATTAAGTATACCCTTGCACAACATCCGACCAACTGGCACCTGTCGGCCCACAGGGCAATATCTGTGCTTGACATAATGGCCAAGAGCAATGTTGACCAGAAGCGAATGAGTGTACGGGGCTTTGGCGAGCTCCGTCCGATTGCGCCGAATAAGCCCGGCAAAAAAGGCAATCCACAAAACAGGCGAGTCGAGATTTACATTGTCCCCAAGGGGATGTGATATTTCGTGAATAGTGAATCGGGCCGCGAGCCATAAAACACGAGAATGACAGAGCGCACTTTAGTTATTATTAAGCCGGATGGTATCCAGCGGCATCTGGCCGGTGAAATAATTGGGCGGTTCGAGAAAAAAGGCTTTAAGCTCGCTGCTGCAAAATTTATGCAAATCTCCGAAGAGCCGGTCCGCCAACTCTATGATGTTCATCAGGGGAAACCATTTTTTGAAGGTCTGGTAAAATTTCTGTCTTCGGCGCCGGTACTTGTGATGGTCTGGGAAGCTGAGGGTGTTATAGATATGATACGCAAGATGATGGGGGCCACTTTCGGCTGCGATGCAGAGGCGGGCACTATTCGAGGGGACTTCGGCGCTTCGAAGGGATGCAACCTCGTTCACGGCTCGGACAGCGCTGAATCGGCTGAGAAGGAAATCAAGCTATTTTTCCGGTCCGATGAAATCGTCGATTACAAACTGACTGACGCGGACTGGCTCTACGGCACAAACGATTAGTCCGAAAAGGACCAATCCCAGCTCAAAAACCCTTCTGACAAACAAAGACTAAATAAGCAGAAACCCCGGATTACACATAAAGTGAACAGAACTTATTAAAAAGAGGCGGTCCTGGGCTGCGCTTGGGACTTGGTTTTGGGCGTTTGCTTGTGGTTCGCAGTTTTCCGGGCGTTTCTATCGATGAAAAATTGTGGCGAGATAATACTTGATAAATCCAGGAAAAGTTTTTATAATGCAGGGTTTGGCCTATTGAAAAGTCAACATATAAAAACGTCTAAGTCTCATGGAGGAAAACTAATCACGGGTTATACAGAGGCTATGAATCAGTGGGAGCCGTGAAATTGCCGGTTGAAATTGAGCATTCAGGAGAAGCAGAAATGGGAAATCGCACATCAGTACTGATTATTTCGATGTTTATTTTGGCTTTGTTGGCGGCATTTGCGAACCAGTCGGTCGCTGCGACTGAGCCATTGGCAACAATCACCGTTGAAGCGGGAAAGCGCGCCCGAATTGACACGCCCGTATCTATTGCGCTTGACGGAATACCTATGGGGCGTATCGCGGGCGCAACACATTTGGTGGAGATTAAGCCCTTCCGTCCGATGCCGGTTGCGGCGCAGATTGAGCCGGGCAGTCCGCCGCGATTGTGGTGGATACTAAACGGTACTACGCCGGCAGGGAGCAAACGTATCTATCAACTTTTTAAGGGTCCAGGTGTGCCGCGTGCTGCGGTCGAAGTGACAAAGGCCAATTCTGTTCTGCAGATTCGACAGGGGGACACAAAGGTTCTTCAGTACAACCATGCACCTGTTCCGCCGCCGGAGGGGAAGAGCCCGCTTTATACCCGCAGCGGATTTATTCATCCCTTGTGGTCGCCGGCCGGGGCAGTGCTGACGGATATTCATCCGCCCGACCATATTCATCACGTGGGGATATGGATGCCGTGGACGAAGACAAAATTTGAAGGCAAAGATGTGGACTTCTGGAACCTGGCTGAGGGCCAGGGGACGGTCCGGTTTGTAAAATTTCTCTCGACGACAAGCGGACCTGTTTACGGCGGCTTCGAGGCTGAGCAGGAGCATGTAGCTTTGAAAACTTCCGAGGGTGAAAAGGTTGTTCTCAGGGAAGAATGGTATGTTCGGGTATACAACATCGGCGGACCGAAGAAGGGCTACTGGCTGTGGGATTTCGTGTCCAGACAACACGTTGTTGCCGACAGTCCCCTGCATCTGCCCAAGTATCGCTACGGTGGGTTTGGTTTTCGAGCGGCCTATGAGTGGGAAGGTGAGAACGCGATGTACCTTACGAGTGAGGGCAAGACGCGTAAGGACGGTCACGCGACGCGGGCGCGCTGGTGTGAGGCGGCAGGAGCAATCGAAGGCAAATGGGCGGGGATAACATTTCTGAGTCATCCGGAGAATTTCAGGCATCCTGAGCCGATGCGTATCTGGCCCCCGGAAATGAAACATTTGTTTTTCAATTGGGCCCCCTCACAAGCGGGGGACTGGGTGATGGAGCCGGGTAAAGAGTATGTTTTCCGCTACCGGCAGTTTGTGCACGAAGGTAAAGTCAAGGTTGCGGATGCGGAACGTGTGTGGCGTGATTTCGGCGAGCCGCCGGTGGTCAAGCTGGAAAGGGTATCGAAAGCCAAAGAGATTGTTCTATTTGACGGCACAGATTTTTCGCACTGGGAGCATCCGGGCGACAAGGATCCGGATGACAAGAAAGTGAAGTGGGAGAGGATTGGTAACGCGATGAAGATTGTACCGAGAAGTGGGAGCATTGTTACGAAAGAGGCATACCGGGACTTCAAATTGCACATTGAATTCAAGGTTCCGCAGTTGCCGCCGAACGTCAAAGGGCAGGGACGCGGCAACAGCGGTGTTTATATACAGCGTCGCTACGAGATTCAAATCCTGGATTCATACGGTAAGCCGCCGAGGAACAACGAAGGCGGCTCGATATATAAGTTCAAGGCGCCCGACAAGAACGCCTGTAAGAAGCCGGGCGAGTGGCAAAGCTACGATATTACCTTTCGGGCTGCGCGGTTCGAGGGACAAGGCAAGAATGTCAAGAAGGTCAAGAACGCCCGTATCACGGTATTGCACAACGGAGTTCTGATTCATAATGATGTGGACGTGCCGAACAAGACCGGCGCGGGGCGTCCGGAAGGGCCTGAGCCGGGGCCGATTCTACTTCAGGAACACGGCAACGAGGTGTGGTTTCGCAATATCCGTATAGCTGGGCTATGAGGCGAATACAATAATGAGTTAAAAGAGACCGAGGAAAACTATGAAAATCAAAACAACCAATCAAATCAACAAGTTAAGCCGGCGAGATTTTTTGAAAGGCTCGGCGGCGGTGGGGGCCGCTTTTGCGGTGCCGACAATCGTGCCGTCTTCGGTGTTCGGCGCCAATGCTCCGAGCAATCGCATCACGATAGGGAGCATCGGCCTGGGAGGGATGGGGACAGGTAATATGAAGGGCTTCAAAGGCAAATCCGGCTCGGAGGTGTTAGCGGTTTGTGATGTCGATGCCGGCCATCGGGAGAAAGCACGGCAGACAGCGGGCCTTGATGAGAAGTCGTCTTATAACGATTTTCGTGATTTGATATCGCGGGATGATATCGACGCGGTAGTAGTAGCAACGCCGGACCACTGGCATGTGCCTGTTTCGATTGCGGCGGTCAAGGCCGGCAAAGATGTGTACTGCGAAAAGCCGCTTACGCTGACAATAGCCGGGGGACGTGCTCTTTCCGACGCAGTGAAGCGCTACGGGCGAGTGCTGCAAACAGGCTCTCAGCAGCGTTCGGGCAGCGAGTTTCGCAACGCCTGCGAGCTGGTCCGCAACGGCCGGATAGGCAAGCTGCACACCATCAAAGTTGGGATTCCGGGAAACAACCGGAAGTGTCCACCTACGTGGGAGGCTGAGCCGATACCGGAAGGCTTCGATTACGATATGTGGTTAGGCCCTGCGCCTTGGGAGCCGTATATCGAACAGCGCTGTCACTATCAATTTCGCTTCGTTTTAGATTACAGCGGCGGCCAGATGACCAACTGGGGCGCTCATTATCTTGATATTGGCCAGTGGGGCAACGGCGCCGATGATACCGGCCCTGTAGAAATCGAGGGCAAAGGCGATTTCCCCGAAAGCGGGCTGTTCACGACCGCGAAGAAAGCGGACATCACGTACACCTACGCCAACGGTGTCAAATTGCTTCTGAAAACGGGTGGGGGAAACACGCGTTTCGAAGGCAGCGAGGGATGGGTTTTCGTAACTCGCGGCAAGATAGATGCCGAGCCGAAGTCGCTGCTGAAGGAAAAGATAGGGCCGGATGAAATCCACCTTTACAACAGCAGGGACCACAAGCAGAACTTCTTGGATTGTATTAAGAGCCGTAAGGACCCGATTGCGTCGGCGGAAATCGGGCACCGTTCTTCTACCGTTTGCCATCTGGGTAACATCGCGATGCTGTTAGGCAGAAAAGTGAAATGGGACCCGAAGAAGGAACGCTTCATAAATGACAGAGAGGCTGACAGTATGATAGCACGCAGTATGCGGGCGCCGTGGAAACTGTAGAAATGATTAGTGATAAATGATTAAGGATTATTAAAGGGACAAGGTATGAAGAGTGAAAGAAGATTTGTGGGCGTGTTACTTGTGATTGGGGTTGTCTTTGGTTTGGCTGGTGCGAGTGAGGCGGAACTAATTCGTCTTAAGGTCTCAGGAGCGAAGGTTGATTGTGTCGATGTGCCAGTTCACACTGTTATTGATTTGCCTGGTTCGTTTGCGAATACGGCTGTTGAGGAAATCGCCGTTGGTCTCAGGCAGACCAGTAGGGGCGGAGCACGAATATACGGGAAGCTGATACCGGGCCAGATTGTGAAAGGCAGCGACAACAAGGCGGAGTTGTGGTGGGTAGTTCCGCAGACGGAAGCGGGTAGTACAACCATTTGGACTGCCGCCTTGAGCCGGAAGGAGAAAGCAGACAAGGACGTATTTTCGTGGAAGGACACAGAAGGTCAATATCTGGATTTGCTTTTCGGCGGTCGTAAGGTAACACGCTATATGTATGCACTTGACAGGTCAACGAAGCAGCGGGTGTTAGAGACTTATAAAACCTTTTTACATGTGTTCGACGCTGAGGGAGAGAACCTGCTGACCAATGGTCCGGACGGCCTGCATCCGTATCTGACAAAAAAGATTCTGTATCCGCACCATCGCGGGCTATTCATCGGCTGGAACAAGCTGGAGTTCGACGGCAAGAGATATGATTTCTGGCACATGGGCGAGCAGGGCAGAGTCCAGAAGCATAAGAAGTTTTCGGAGCTGACGGCCGGTCCGGTGCTGGCAAGGTCGAATTCGCTGGTCCACTGGGATGATAAAGACGGCCAGACGATTATTGCCGAGCAGCGGGAGACCACGGTGTTTCGTCAACTCGAGTCCACGGTCCTTCTGCTGGATTTTTGCACCAAACTGAAAGCTGTTAGTGGTGATGTTTTCCTCGATGGTGACCCGGAGCACGCCGGCTTTCAGTATCGCCCGCACGACGGCGTTGCCAAGGGCGGCGAAGAAGCGGGCGCGACTTACCTGTTCCATAAAGACGGTATCAAACCTAAAAAAGACAATGACCTTCCCTGGGCGGGGATGTCATACGGTTTGAACGGCCGGCGTTACAGTGTAGAGTATATGAATCATCCTGAGAATCCGAAGCCGGCCATCTATTCGGCATACCGGGATTACGGGCGGTTCGGAGCGTTCTTTAAGAAGAAAATCGGCACTGGTGACACGTTGACGCTGCGATATCGTATCTGGGTGGTTGAAGGTGAGATGCCCGAACGGGTAAAGCTGGCCAATAAGTATTCGGGATTTGTTGACGGGCCAAAGGTTGAATTGGTGAAGTAGTAGAACGATTTTTAAAGGATGATTAGATTCAAAAAATCGGTTCGAATATTGAAAAGGGAGTATTGTTTTGACGGGAATTTTGGGATTGCGTATTGAATCGTGCGCGTTATAATGTAGCGATAATTCGGAGTGTTGGCAAGGACGCACCTCCTTTGTGTGTAAGTCCTTTTATAAAGGGCAGTTATATACAATAACCATAATGAAAACAGAGGAAGTTGCAATAAAATAACGCTCGTAAGCGTTATTTCCTGTGGATAAAAGATTTGCGCATTTTTCATAAGGATTTTGTATTTTGAGTTAAGGAGAATTAAAAATGGCAAGACCTGTAACACTTTTCACCGGACAGTGGGCGGATTTGCCTCTGGAAAAATTGGCCAAAAAGGCGGCGAGCTGGGGCTACGACGGTCTGGAGTTAGCTTGCTGGGGCGACCACTTCGATGTGGACAGGGCGCTGAGCGACCGCAACTATTGCAAGGCCAAGCGAGCGCTGCTGAAGAAGTACGGCCTTAAAGTGTTCGCAATCTCGACGCACCTGGTTGGCCAGGCAGTGTGCGACAATATTGACGAACGTCATAAGGCAATCCTTCCACCGGATGTCTGGGGCGACGGCGACCCCGAGGGCGTCCGCAAGCGTTCAGCCCAGAAAGTAATCGACGCGGCCAAGGCCGCGAAGAAATTGGGCGTAAAGGTAGTCAATGGTTTTACGGGAAGTTCGATATGGCACATGGTTTACTCGTTTCCGCCGGCCTCGCCGGAGATGATCGAGGCAGGTTACAAGGACTTCGCAAAGCGGTGGCGTCGCATCCTGAACGCCTTCAAGGCTGAGGGTGTGAAGTTCGCTCTGGAAGTGCACCCGACCGAAATCGCGTTTGATATTGCCTCGGCCCAGCGCGCCATTAAAGCCGTCAGGGGCCACAAGTCCTTTGGCTTCAACTACGACCCCAGTCATCTCGGTTACCAGGGCGTGGACTACGTCAAGTTTATCCGGACTTTCCCTGACCGCATCTTCCACGCTCATATGAAGGACGCCTGGTGGGGACATGGCGACGGTACGGTAGGCGTGTTCGGCGGCCATACCGAGTTTGCCGACCCTCGTCGCTACTGGGACTTCCGC
>DUZJ01000113.1 GCA_013349615.1 Planctomycetota bacterium
GATTTGCCCCGGCGGCGGCTATGGGCACCTGGCTATGGACCACGAAGGACATCAAATCGCACGGTGGCTGAACTCATTCGGCGTGGCTGGCTTTATCCTCAAGTACCGTCACCGCAACAGCGGGGCCGGTTATGGTCATCCGGCACCGTTACAAGACGCACAACGGGCAATCAGTATGGTCCGCAGTCGTGCTGAGGAATGGAACATCAATCCCGGTCGTATCGGCATCCTCGGCTTTTCCGCGGGCGGACACCTGGCCTCGACCGCAGGCACCCACTTTCACAAGGGAAGGGCTGATGCAAAACACCCAATCGACCGAGTCAGTTGCAGGCCCGACTTCATGGTCCTCATCTACCCGGTCATTTCATTGGTCGAATGGTGCGCGCACTCCGGCTCCAGGTGGAACTTGCTCGGTGACAAACCGGATGAGAATTTGGTTGAAAACCTGTCCAATGAAAGGCAGGTCACGTCTGAAACGCCGCCCACGTTCCTGGTCCACGCTGACGAGGACAAGGGCGTGCCGGCCGAAAACAGTATCTATTTTTACCTTGCCCTGCGGAAGGCAAGGGTACCCGCCGAGATGCACATTTACCAAAAAGGCCGCCACGGATTTGGCCTTGGCAAAAAGCAAGGCCCCGTTTCAAGCTGGCCGCTTCGCTGCGCCGATTGGATGCGAGGGCTGGGACTGTTGAATAAGGAAAGCAGCAAAAGCAAAAAGAAATAGAATTGTTGTATTAGTGGCTGGAGAAATGGCAGTATGAATCGAAAGGGTATTATTATGTATCTCAAAGCAACTATTATGATTCTTATTATTTCTTTTTTAGCGTGTGGGCCTGTTTATTCCGATGTTGTGTGGTCAGATGAATTTAACGGTGACAGTATCGATTCAGCCACCTGGACCTATGATGTTGGCGGAAAGGGTTTTGGCAACGGCCAACTCGAATATGACACCGCCCGTCAGGAAAATTCTTATATAGAGAAAGGCAATCTTGTCATTGAAGCTCGTCGTGAAAACTATTTCGGAAATTCATTCACGTCTGCACGAATGCTTACACAGGGACGATTCGCTTTCAAATACGGTAGTCTTGAAGCCAGGATAAAAGTCCCTGACACCGCCGATGGTGTGTGGCCGGCCTTCTGGATGCTTGGTAACAATTTTCCTGCAATTGACTGGCCGAAGTCCGGCGAGGTAGACATCCTCGAAATAGGTTCAAAAGCAGGCATCGCTGAAGGCCTTCAGCGCAGGAAAATCAATTGCGCTATGCACTTCTCGGATGCCGGCGGACAAAAAGGTATTAATGATGCGTGGCTTGATGCTCCTGTTGACCTTAACCTCGATTACCATCTCTATAAAATTTCATGGACACCTAAGTATATGAAGTTTTACCTTGACGGTGTCGAATACGGCTCATGGGATATCACCCCTGACCATCTCAGGGAGTTTCATCAGCCGTTTTTTCTCGTTCTCAACATTGCCGTCGGCGGCTGGAACCCCTCCTATACGGGAGTATATAGTCCCGGCGCGGTAACTGCCTCGTTCCCTGCAAAGATGTATGTTGATTGGGTTCGACTTTCCAGCAATCAGCATACGCAGCTCTACTTCGGCAAGGAGATCGAGGAAGCCGGCAACTTCGGAGTTTATACTGAAAAAACGCCGGTAAACAAGTCACTTACCTTTGAAGACGGCTCGGACCCGGAGTTTAATTATGGAACCACGGCAGCACTGTACAGATGGAACAATATGACCGAGGCAAAACCACCGACTGCTCCCGAGGGAAGCGAGTGCTGGTCGTTCGATATTGCCGCGGGCAACTGGTTTGGAATGGGAGTCTTTCTTCCAAATCATCGAAATATGAAAAACTACTCTGACGGGTATCTCCACTTTGATATAAAGACGACCTCAACCGCAGCTATGAAAATTGGAATTAAAAGTTCCAGAGGCGGCGAATTCTTTCTTCCATTGGGAAACGAAAAATCCGAGTTCGGATTTGCCCGGGACGGCAAATGGCATAAGGTTAGTATTCCCCTCAATAGATATGCAAACATCGATTTCCATACGGTACATCAAATGTTCATGATCGCTGGCGTCCCACCTTCTTCTGCACTTAACTTATCAATAGACAATGTATGGTGGCAGCCAGGCGTAGCAAGGCCAACACCGAAACAGGGTAATTTCGGCGTATACACCGAGACTGCATCAAACAAGGAGGCGGGAGAATTTGCTCTTGGCCTTGACGGCGACTTTTTCATCTGGGAAAAAACGCTCGTTGACGGCACACAAAAACAATATGAAGGCAGGAAGAGCATAACTCTGAAATCAGCACCCGGTTTGAGCTGGTTTGGTGCAGCCTTTACGCCGAATGTAAAACACAACCTTACCGCCTTTAGACACCCGAAAAGCAAACTGCATTTTGCTATGAAGACCAGCTCTTCCGCGACGTTTATGATTGGAGCCAAAAGCGGAAACGTCGATGGGATCGGCCAGAAATGGATAACATTCGAGTCGGGCAGCGACCCGTACGGATTTGTTCGGGACGGAAAGTGGCATCTCATCGATATACCGATGTCCGATATTGCCACAGAAGTTGATCTTTCCCAGGTATCCCAACTCTTTCAGGTTTTGGGCATAACCGGCTCTATCTCCGACATCGAATTTGACGATATTTGCTTTACCGGAGGCGGCGCACCCCAAGTTATAACCGGTGGAGGCAACATCCCTCGTAAGGTGCAAAAGTGATCCGGCGCTAAACTCGGTTATTTCAAGGTGTTGGGGGGCAAATCCTCATAGGAAATGGGCGGCAACAGTACAGGTTCTGTGGGTAGCCAACCATTGGATAAAGGTCGTGTTGGTGTTGGAATGTCCCCCCGAAAACTGGTCCACGTGCCGCGACAGGATTCGGGACTGTATATGTTTAATTGAGTTGAAATAACAACCTTCAACTAAGGTTGGCTTTGCTCTGGGTCCGGCGGTGTCGTTTGAGTTAACTCCGAGGGGGGAATTTGTGAATCTGGCTGTGGGATCGACCTGATTTCGATGGGAGGCTGTTCCTGGTCGTGTTCGGCGCCGGTATCAGGTCTTTGGTTTGTATCTGCCGGAGCGGGTATATCCTGTTCCTGGGCCGCTTCAGCAGCAGATGGTTCTTCCTCTTCCGTCTGTTCTAAAGTTTGTACATTTTGGTCTTCAGCAGCTTTAGCAGCATCGGGTTGTGTATCGAGCTGGGGCGCCGGCTGAAATGGTTCGACAGGCTCACCATCCCCAGCGAACCTGTCCTGAGTTATACCGAAGGAGTCGAGGGATTGAGTGTGTATGAACTCGGCTACTTTTGCGTAATCCTCAGCGCCATGACAATTCCGCTCGTATTCAAAGATTGTTTTACCGTAGCTTGGCGCTTCGGCGAGCTTGATATTTCTTCGGATATAAGTGGGCAAAATCTGTGCTTGTGCCCAGGCACAGTTGGTTCCGCGTGCATTTTCGAGGAATCGCTCGATATCGGCCTTGACTTCATTTGGAAGTGAGGCCCTGCTGTCGAACATGCACAGCAAAACCCCCTGAACTTTCAGCCCCGGATTAATTCTTTTGTTGACAAGGTCGATGGTCTGCAGAAGTTTCCCGAATCCCTGCAGGGCCAGGAAATGCGGCTGAAGCGGTATCAAAACCTCTTTGGCAGCCGCGAGGGCATTCAGGGTCAGCAATCCGAGCGAAGGGGGACAGTCAATCATCATATAATCGAATTCGTCTTCAACCGGCTTGACCGCTTCTCGAAGAATAGTTTCCCTGCCGACCACACTTACCAGCTCACTTTCGGCGCCAACCAGGTCTATATTTGCCGGCAGCAGCCAAAGATTTGGACGCACGAGCAGAATTTCTTCTTCAAATTTGGCTTCCTGAGTCAGGACCTGATATGAGCCGGCCTTAATGGCTTGTGGCTCGAGCCCGAGGTGTATTGTCAGATGCGCCTGAGGGTCCAGGTCGACAGCGACCACCTTCGAGCCCATGCCGGCAAGGGCCGCTGCGATATTGACCACCGTTGTGGTTTTTCCAACTCCCCCCTTTTGGTTTAATACTACGATCGTCCTCATATTAGTCGCTCGTCACCCATCGTTCACTAATTGGCAGCCACCTAATTCTAACCTCTCATCACAAGTCACGGGGCACATGTTTTTTCAAGATGGCGTCAAGAACACCATTAACAAACGCGGATGACTTATCGGCACTGTACTTTTTGGCAAGCTCAATGGCCTCATTTATCACAACTTTAGGCGGAATATCAGGACAGAATTTCAACTGATAAACCGCCAATCTCAAGATGCTTTTGTCAACAGGTGCAAATCTTTTCAATTGCCACCTTATTGCTGAATCAGCTATCAATTCGTCGCACTGTACCAAATTTTCCCACGTTCCTGTAGTCCAATCCGAGGCGAGTTTCCGTACAAAATCGTCGCAGTCTGCTTCTTTGAAGAACTCACCTAAATGCTCAAGCAAGTCCGGGCCCTGCACATCGAGTTGATATAATCCCTGTATTGCCAGCTCTCTGGCCCTTGTTCTTTTATCGGTCTGCATTCCGTCTCTCACGGCTCGCATTGGGCACTGCATTGGGTGCATCGGGCTGCAGTCGGATTCAGCGCCAGCTCAAATCTGCTCCATGACGTTGGCTGCTTCCATAGCTGTCAGTGCTGCGTCGGCGCCGGCATTACCCATTTTCGTCCCGGCTCTTTCGACGGCGTGCTCAAGGGTCTCGCAGGTCAGGACACCGAATATGGCCGGTACGGACAAATCATAGTTGATTTGTCCAATACCTCGAACCACCTGCTGACAGACATAATCGTAATGGCCGGTTTGACCGCGTATGACCGCACCGAGACAGATGACTGCGACATATTTGCCGCTCTTTGCGAGCCTTTTCGCGGCTTGCGTAATTTCACAGGCACCCGGCACCCACACCACGGTTATCTGCTCATCAGCAGCGCCATGGCGCTGGAGACAATCTATGGCGCCGGCAAGCAGCTTAGAGGTTATAAATTCATTGAACCTGCTGACTACAATAGCGTAAGCGCCCTTGCCGGCTGCTACGCTTCCTTTTATCTCTTTAATCATACTTTTACTTCTCCCAACAATATTCGGCGGTTCCCATTTTGCAAAAATTAGGGGACTGACAATGCTTTCCTGGCTGTCCCTAATTTTCAATACATTACGGGCTTGCCTCGATTAGTTTACGCACTGCCTGGCACCCGACGATTATAAGACTATCGGCGGCTACTTTCCAGAAAAACACCAATCCTGCACCAATCAGGCGCGAGCATAAGCTCAATTGACGCGGGCTAACCTACGAGATTGTAAGAGCTTATAACTCAAATTTCCAGCAAAATTTTTGATGAAGGTAAAAAGCTCTTCTGCCGGAAAAAAAACGCTAAATTCACAACTATTAACAGACGAGAAATGTCTGGGGAGGAGGTTAAATCTTGTGAAAAATATCAGGTGAGCAGATATATGGAATTCGATTACATGCCATTCGGGTACTATGATAAAGCTGAAAATAAGGCTAACAGGGCTTTTGAGCTATACGAAAACGGCAAGGAAAATGAAGCGCTGCAGGAAATCGATGAGGCACTCCAGATAAACCCCGCGAACTGCTCATGGCATTTCAACAAGGCACTCGTGCTCGATACTAAAGGACTGTTCGAGGAAGCTACAACCGAATACGAAATTGCGATGCAGATAAATCCTTATGATTTGGAGATATTAAATTCGCTCGCGGTCGATTACACACGAACGGGCCAATATGATTTGGCCATAAATACTTTCGAGAAGATACAATCCCTTGACCCCAATTTTGAACCCTGCTATTGCAATCGGATTATTACTTATACCGAGATGGGTCAGCACGATTTGGCCGAGCAGATGTTTTATCTTGCCCAGCAGATAAATCCGGATTGTGCCTTGTGTTACTATAATATCGGCAATAGTCTTTTTGCTCGGAGTCAATACAAAAAAGCCACCCACTGCTGGCTAAAAACGGCCGAGCTTGAGCCCAGCCACCCGCAAATCAACTATCGAATCGCTCAAGCCTGCTGGTCAGAGGGTGACAGGCAGCGCGGACGCGAGCATTTCCTCGCAGAGCTTCGAGTCAACCCGGGCCAGATTGATGTTATTCTGGACTTTGGCTTGTTTTTGCTCGAAGACGGCGATGTCGAATCAGCAAAAGAAAAATTCAACAGAATACTGGAGCTTAAGCCTGATTTTGCGCCCGCTTTGTTTTATCTGGGAGAAATTGCTTTTGACAACGCTCAGTTTGAGCAGGCAGTAAAATTATTCAACCAGGCACTCAAGCAGGACGACACGCTCACAGGACCGCGCTTCAGGCTGGCCCAGTACGCGTTAATAAGAGGAGAAAGGCAAAAAGCAAGAAATTATCTGGTTTCGGAGGTAAAGTTGGCCCCTGACGATGTAGATACATGGGTCTCTATGGGGTCGATGTTTTTGAGAATTGGTGATACCGATTATGCAACACATTGTCTGATGAGGGCTGTGGATATCGATTGTGCTAATACAGATGCCTACTACTATCTGGGCCTTGTCAGCGCTATCAGGGGCCGGTTTGAGAATGCGGTGGATTTTTTCGACCAATCACTCGAGTACAACAGTGAGCAGATTGGCGCCTTACGGGATTCTGCTCTTGTTTGCCTGACAATGGGCAGATTGGACGAGGCTGCGAAGAGAACCAAAAAGGCACTGGCTCTTGACAGGGACAATTCACAGTTAAAGGTGCTTAATCGCAGAGTTCGGCTGGCACAATTAGCAGAGCGAATCAGGGATTGTCTTTGCCGGTTCAAGTCCTGATTTATCTTGTATTGCGCTTCACACACCACGCCTGGCATGTCTAACATTCACTTCCGAAGCCGCCTCGACGTCTGCGACCGACAATGTGGGTCCGCCTCTATCAGGATTTCTGCCGGGTCCAACGGAGAAAGAAGCCCTGGAAAACAGCTTGCAAATTTCCGCCGAATACAGTAAACTATTGCTCCGGGCCGAGTGGCGGAATGGCAGACGCTGGGGACTTAAAATCCCCTGCCCGTTATGGGCGTGTGGGTTCGAATCCCACCTCGGCTATAATTCTTGTCTCGTGAATTGTCAAGAGTATCTCGCGTAAGTTATGCAAAGTGCACGACACTGAACGAAAACGTACCGGAGATGATTAATGACGGTCAAAAAACCTAAACTTGTGGATGTAGAAAAACCCAACTTGTATCGCCGGATATTTCCATATACTGAATTTCCCAGGGTAATATTTGATGACCAAACAGTTGAATATGACATCCCGGAGAAAATATGGATAACCGATACGACCTTCCGTGACGGTCAGCAGGCCAGGCCGCCTTATACACCGGAGCAAATCCTTAAGGTTTACGATTTACTGCACAAAATAGACGGTGGAACCGGTTTGATTCGCCAATGTGAGTTCTTTTTATATTCGGAGCGTGATAGAAAAGCGGTGGAGCTGTGCAAAGCACGCGGTTATGAGTTTCCTGAGATTACCGGCTGGATCAGGGCTGTGTCGGCTGATTTTAAGCTCGTAACACAAATGGGACTCAGCGAAACCGGTATCCTGACCTCGGCAAGTGACTATCATATTTTCCTTAAGCTGCGAAAGACACGGGCCCAGGCGATGAAGATTTATCTTGATGTTATCAAAGCAGCTCTGGATAACGGAGTTATTCCGCGATGTCACTTTGAGGACATAACGCGGGCCGATTATGAAGGATTTGTGCTGCCTTTCGCTGCCGAGCTAATGAAGCTTGCTGAAAGCTATAACAAGCCGGTCAAAATTCGCCTTTGCGATACGCTCGGATTTGGTCTGCCGTGGCCGGCAGTTTCTTTACCGCGGAGCGTTCCAAAACTTATCCACGGGCTTCGTCGAATCGGGGTCCCGTCCGAATGCCTCGAATGGCACGGCCATAACGATTTACACAAGGTTCAGGTAAACGCCACAACGGCGTGGTTATACGGCTGCAGCGCCGCTAACGCTTCGATATTCGGCATCGGCGAGCGAACTGGCAATCCGCCCTTAGAGGCCCTTGTCGTCGAACATGCACAACTTAAGGGCCGGACTGCAGGTGTCGACTATGCCGCAATAACAGAACTGTGCCAGTACGCCAGAGCCGAATTGGGCTTTGAAATACCCCACAACTATCCGCTGGCTGGAAAGGATTTCAACGTCACACGGGCCGGCATTCACGCAGACGGATTGTTAAAGGATGAGGAAATATACAATTGCTTCGATACACAAAAGCTGCTCAATCGGCCCGTCAGTGTAGCAATTACCGATAAGGCCGGGGCGGCAGGTATCAAACATTGGATAGAGGCCAGGTACCGGACTGAAATCCCCAAGCACGACCCCCGTGTAAGCAAAGTAAAAGACACAATCGAAGCTGAGTATTCAGCCAACAGGGTATCGGCGATATCAGATGAGGAAATGTTCAAGTGGGTCAGGGAAGCTTTTGGCGATAGTTTGCCGCCATTGAGGTAAAAGGAATTGCCGGATAAGAAAATCAAAGCGGTATTGTTCGACCTTGGCGAAACTTTGCTAAACTTCGGCAAATTCAACACGACTCAGCTTTTCCGACAAGGTGCCAGGCTGTCGTACGATTTTCTCAAAAGCTGCGGCCAGCCCGTCGGCAGCTTCAACTACTACTGCTGGCGAAACCTCATAGCCCTGCGTTTACGACACTGGCTTTCCAACATAACCCGAAAGGATTTTAACGCATTGCTTTTGTTAAGGGGTATCGGTACAAAAAAAGGTATCAGGCTCGACAGGCAACAATGGCGGCATTTTGCGTGGCTTTGGTATGAGCCTTTGAGTAAGGTCGCAAAAGCTGAAGACGATACGAAAGAGACTTTAACTAAACTTAAAGAATCAGGTATTAAGCTCGGCATAGTTTCCAATACCTTTGTGCACAGCAGCTCCTTGGAAAAACATCTGGAACAGTTAAGCATATTGGACTTCTTTACAGTCAGGCTTTATTCTTATGAATTTGACTTTCGCAAGCCGGACTCTCGAATCTTCAAAACTGCCGCAGAGAGAATCGGTGAGATGCTGGAAAATATAATGTTTGTAGGCGACCAGATTAACATGGACGTTAAAGCCGCGGCAAGAATCGGTATGCGAGCTGTTCTAAAAGCCGCTTACACCAACGCCGGCAAAAAAACTCCCAAAGGAGCCTGGAAAATAAATAACCTCGCCGAGCTGCCCGAACTCATAAAAAAAATCAACGCAGATACTTCACACTGACCGAGACGAAATTCCCGTCAGAGCCCATGGCATTGTTCTGTGTTTTTGACTCTTCTACATCTTCCTGGCCACAACTGCAAATTCATTGGCTTTTGAATCGAATGGTGCCCCTGCAACATCACAAAATTTCTTCTCAATTGCAAACCCGCACTCCGTAAACTCTCTCTCCAGCGTTTCAGGGCTGAAATGCTGAAACCAGTTATAAATGGTTCGTGTGCGCCCAGCGTCGATAATTGTATATTTGTCAAGTACCACCTTCTCTATTTCGTACTTGAACGTATTCGCAAATCCATAGTACTTATTGGCAGACCAGAACCCTTCGAGAAGGTTGGCTTCGTACAAAGCTTTCTCTTCTCGTTGTTCAAAGGCATTCAGCGAAGACACATCAAGCAGAACAAAACCGCCGGGCTCCAGGAACGTATGGAACTTGCCCAGCATCTTTTTTCTCTGGGCCGGGCTTAGGACACAGAAATCACACATGATCATCAGGATCAGACCAAAGCGATCATCTGTTTCATACTCCAGGTAGTTCTGATTTACATAATTGATGGAAAGCCCCTCCCTGGTTGCTACTTCCCGTGCGTACTGAATCGACCTCTTCGAAAAGTCTATCCCGGTCACATCCGCCTGCATTCGGGCCAGCCTCGTCGCATACAATCCCGGCCCGCAGCCGAAATCGGCAATCTTTGTCCCCGCTGCGATGTTGAAATAGGTAGCAATCCATTCAACCGAGCGCTCGATAAATGCCGAATTCCGGGAAGAAAGTTCAACATCATCGTTCAGGTGATACTTAAGCATTTGCTCTGATGTATGCTCATCCGTCCACAAATCACTTGCTGTGTAAAACTCGAACGGTTCAGGCCGGCTATTGATGTCTTCAACTTTTTCAAACACTTATCGTCTCCGTTTTCTCCGTATCGGTACCAATTATTTTTGCATTACAAAAAACTCATAACCATAAAATTCCGAATATTTCCTGTAAAAATCTATCTCATTCCTGAAACCTTCAAATACACCTAACGCAGTCTCGTTTCCTTCGTATTTCTTATTCAGACGGGGCAATTCTTTTTCAATCGGCAAATAATAGCTGTTTAACCATGCCGATTCCGGCAGTGTAAAGTTCGATATTAACTTAAATCCTTCTTTTTCAATTTCTTGGATTTTGCCTTCGATATTGTCAATGTCAGGATACTCACTCTCAAAGTATTTAATTACGGCATCGGGCGGATTGTCAGCGATATATACAAGTTCTGTCACGGCTAAGTGGCCTTCATCTTTTAAAAGTTGATGGCATCGTCTTAATCCATTTTGAAATCCCATAAAATACAATGCACCTTCCGACCAGATGATATCAAAGGTATTTTCTTCAAAATCCATCTTTAACATTGACATATTCTTGGGGATTATCTTCTCTTCCAGCCCTTCGTTTCTTGCCTGTTCCATTAATTTATCGAGAAATGCCTGATGATTATCCAAGGCAATGACTTTCCCGTTTGAAATCCTTGCCAATTCAATGGTCTGTACTCCCGGCCCGCATCCGATATCCAGAATCAATGGTTGTTTGGCTGCCTTACCAATGGCACTAAAAGCACGCCTGGTAAATTCATTATCGCCCGGCACGCATCGCGGCAGGGCCTCACATAATTCATACAGATATTCAATCCCTTCCATAGAATACCCTTTGTTAATAATTATTGATAACCTTGTATATATGGTCTCCATATAACATCCCATATCTCTCGCTATAATGCAAGAAAGCACACTCACTTCTCACTTCCCGCCTGCCCGAATCCGAATCCCTGCAAGTCGTAGGCAGGGACCCAGAAAAGCTGGCGTTATCTCACTGGGGCGCCAATTCCATTCATTAAATTGTTGACATACACATTCGCTTTGGATACTCTAACCCTCACGGATGCTGAACAAGGCCATTTTGACGCATCTGTCTGGAGAATCCTATGTGAGATACGAAAGGACCTCAGCGAAAGAGAGAAATACCTATTTTCTCGAATTCTCCAGTAAAGTTTGACAACAGCAAGAATATTTATGACAATTGGCATTCAATGTAATGTGTATGCCGAAACCGTAACAGATATCAGTTGGGCAGATATCTATATACTTATTGCGAAGAGCAAGAGAGATGATTAAAACACTGAGAGTGAAGAACTTTAAGGCACTTCGAGACATTGAGATACAATTTACGCCAATCCATGTTTTGATTGGTCCCAATGATTCAGGCAAGACAAGCATACTCGATGTGCTCGCTGCGCTATGCAGAAGCGTTGATCACGCTTTAGCTCAGGCTTTTTTAGGTTCTTGGAAAGGTAAAGAACTTGTCTGGAATGGACATCCGGATTTACCTGTAAGAATCGAGGTGGATTTTGGCGACGATGCAATAGCTGGTTATGGAATAAGTGTTCAGTTTGGAATGCGTGACAGACAAGCGGTGATGATGAAGGAATTTGTCATAAAAGGAGTGGAACGTCTCGAATTGGACAGTAAATTGAAAATAACCCAGGTAAATTACCAACTGGATCATCCAGGGCAGTCTACGCCCCATAGCGATAAACTCAGACGAGTGCAAAAAATGCTGGATGGCGTGCATTACTACTACTGGAACCCCCGATTTTTGGCATTGCCGGTTGCACCTGACTCTAAGCGGCGATTCAGGATGGAGCCTAATGGTTTCGGCTTAGCCTTATGCTTGGACGAGATATGGAGCTTCGACCGTGATCGATTCGTTCAATTAGAGAAACGATTCACTAACTTATTTCCTCATATCAAATCAATTAAGCTCATACAGGAAACGGCTTATCGTGCCCCTGTCGATAATCCTGAACGGGTGACAATGTTAAATAAGGCGGATGGCAAAGGATTGTATTTCGAGTTGAAAGGGAGTGGTCAATTAGTGCCAGCCTCTCAAGCCTCCGATGGAACCCTCTTGGTCTTGGCTTACTTGTCCGTTCTCTACCTTCCTCAGCCTCCAAGATTGCTTCTTATCGAAGAACCGGAAAATGGTATCCATCCTAAGCGCTTACGTGATATCCTTAAAATTCTGCGTAATTTAGTACATGAACAATCGCATACACAGGTAGTCCTTACGACTCATTCGCCTTATGGACTTGATTTGTTCAAACCCCAAGAAGTTACTCTCTGCACCAAGTTGGACACAGGGGAAATAAAGACTACCCGAATGTCCGATAGTCCTGTGGTATTGCAACAGCTCGATGTTTTCACTCTTGGCGAAATTTGGACCTCTGAGGGTGATGAAAAAATTGCTGAATCCCCAGACTCGATGGAGAGGACCAGAGAATGAGGATCCTGGTCGTGTCAGAGGGTAAACATGAGCAGTCGGGCGCCTTGGATAATTTGTTGAAAAGGCTTGGCGGGCACCATCATCTTTTTGAACACGATCGAATAGCGAATACTGACATTCCCCGAGTCCACAAAGGAAAAGGTTATTTCAAAAAGGCATTACGCTGGGTCCTTAAAGCTGAGAACAATGGTTATGATGCATTAATATTTCTCATCGACGAGGACGGTATAAAAAAGAGAGTTCAGGAAATTCGCGAAGCTCAGAACCATAACTTACTGTCATGCCTTCCTCGCGCTATGGGTGTTGCAATAAGAACATTCGATGCTTGGATGCTGGCTGATGAGAAAGCATTGACCGAAGTTCTTGGTTATAACGTCAATAGACCACCAAACCCGGAGGCTATCCCTAATCCAAAAGAGGTGTGCTCAGATTTTCTTGCAGTCAGTGATACTAGGATATCACAGAGCGAAATGTATGCAAGAGTATCACATGAGATTAACATAGACATCTTGTGTGATCGCTGCCAATCAGGATTTAGACCGTTTGCGATGCGCGTTAGAAACATCTTTCAATAGCCGTTAAGATGTAATGAATGGCACCACGATTGAATTCGAACAGTCGTTGTGCACAGCATAATCCGCCAAACTGTAACCCTAACCTGAGCCAATTAAAGGTGGACGAATTAAAGCTGTCCGCCTGCACCCTCAGGCGGTACTTTTTAGCTTCAGGCAGTGGCAAGCTTCGCGGGGATTACCAAAAAAAAGTTCATTTTTGGTCATTTTTTTGTTGACGATTATTTGATAATATGTTAATATGCTTGTAGGTTTACCAGAAGGTAAACTTGAAGTCGCAGATCCGGCTTTAGACGGAACGCCAGTAGGCGATAGATATAGCGGAGAACCGCACGTTTTCGTATCAGCGATACACGCCAAAAATAATCATTCGTAAATAGTCTTGGAGCAAAGCCTGCCCTGAGCGAAGTCGAAGGAAACCATGAACAACGAACTACGAACTATGACAAACTACGCAAACCGCCTAAACGACCCAAAATCCACAGCCTCCCGTCACACCTGTCATTCCCGCGCAGGCGGGAATCCATTACGACATACGCAATACGATATACGATATACGAGAATCGAGAATCCAACTTTAGCTCACTTTAGGCACTTTAGCTCACTTTTCACTAATTTCCCCTCTACAACTGTAGTGAGCGCACTACAAATCGCTCATTTTATGCAAAACAAACCCAATTTCCAA
>DUZJ01000132.1 GCA_013349615.1 Planctomycetota bacterium
AAATTGGGTTTGTTTTGCATAAAATGAGCGATTTGTAGTGCGCTCACTACAGTTGTAGAGGGGAAATTAGTGAAAAGTGAGCTAAAGTGCCTAAAGTGAGCTAAAGTTTGATTCTCGATGCTTTTGAGTAATTTGTTGTTCATAGTTTCCTTCGACTACTTCGACAAGCTGAGTATGAAAAGGCTCAGGGCAGGCTTCGCTCAGGAAAGACTCCGTTTTAGTTATTTGCGAACGACTAAATTTGACTTGGGTCTGCTGGCCCTAAGACCTTGCCCCGCCGGGGCTTCCGACATGCAATCTGAAATTTCTATGTTATCTATCGCCTGCCGGCGCCTACCGGCGGCTTGTGTTTACTATTTGGTAAACATATAGGCATTATAACATATTATCAAACAATAGTCAACAAAAAAGATGACCCCAAAAGCATTTTTTTTGCCACCAATTTTGTATTCACAATTCTCAATTCCCCTCGCCCCAACCAGCAAAACAAAGGGCTGTGAGCTTAACACCCACAGCCCCTTGTATAAAGACTTCGCCGATGTCCAGAACTAACGCTGGTCGTGCGGGACGGTAACGGTCGCGCTGCGGACAGCAGCATTTCCACAGTCATCAACTGCCCTGTATGTTATCGTGTAAACCCTGTTATTGCCGGTTCCACTGCGTTCAGCCCTTAGAGATGGAGCCGTCATCGCCTACCTGAATATCATCGCTGGTATTTCCGGCGCCTTTGGCATCACCAGCTTCGTTGACTGAAATGCTTACCAGCGAAACCTCCGGCGAGTCATCGCAGATATCACTCACCGTCCAGGTGGGGGTAATCAGAACCATCTTATGATTTGCCGGCCACAGGACAGTGGGTGTAACGGAAAACGCAAATTCAGGTTGTGTCGTATCCACGACCGTTATCGTCTGCACACAGCTTGAACCGTTGCCGCACTCATCGGTGGCCGTCCATGTACGCGCGAGCGTCCCTGTATTGCCGCAGTCTGGCTGCCACACGTCACCATGCGTAATTGTTACACTGCTGCATGTATCGTCGGCCGTCGCCGAGCCATTTGCCTCAACACTCGTATCCGCCGGACATTCAAGCGTTACATCCGAAGGGCAAATGATAACCGGCGGAGCTGTGTCCACGATGGTTAATGTTGCCGCCGGCGTAGTGGCTGTGTTGCCGGACTCATCCTCGGCGGTCCATGTCACCGTTGCTGAGCCGGTTGAACCGCATTTGTTTAAGATGCCTACAAAGTCGTTCGTGATAGTCACGCTCCCGCACATATCGACAGCGGATGCGCTGGCCAGCCAAACATTGAGCTCAGCCACGTTGTAGTTCCCATCGCACTCGAGGATTAAATCCTGCGGGATGTTCGTGAATACCGGCGGGGTTGTGTCCTGAACAATAATCGTAACCTCGTTAGAATCAAACGCCCCGGCTTTATCGATTACCTCCAGGACAATAATATGTTCGTCGAGCGGCAGGTTGCATCCTAAAATCTCACCGCTTCCAAGAAAGACATCGGCGTTCGGGTCACATGGGTCGATTTTATACCAATTGAAATCATTTATATCGTCATTCGTACCGGGCGAAGAATCGGCATCGCCTGAGCCGGAGCCATCGAGGGTAACAGTCGCTCCCCAAGGTGCTTGTGCCTCAACAATCTGGTCAGGCCCCGCATCTCCGACAGGCGGCGTATTGAAATACTCATAAGCTCCCATATCGATTCGCCCACCGATTATGCGCGGCTTGCCGTCGAGGTCCGTCTCGTTAGGCTCGGCTATATAATCAGGGTCGCCGGTGTTTATACAGGGCGAATCCGGCAGCAAATGATAATCGCCATTAGCCGCATCCACAAAACAAGGGGCAGCGTCGATATTACCTTCGCCGGGCCAGCCGCCCTGGACGTCAGAGTACGTAATAATCAAACTCGTCTCTTTGTTATATATCTGTGGTCCGGTTGTCGCGGCATTACCCCAGAGTATGCAGTTGGTCAGCGTCGGGTTGCTTCGGGAGTTATACATACCCCCGCCGGCGCCATATTCTCCAACAGCAGAGTTCCCGGCAAAAGTGCAGTTGGTCACCGTCGGGCTGCTTCGGTAGTTGCTCATCCCTCCACCCTCGCCATATTCTACGACTGCCGAGTTGCCAATGAACATGCAGTTAGTGAGCGCCGGGTTGCTGCTCTCATGGTTATATATCCCGCCGCCTTTCCAAAGAGCGTTATTATCTACAAAAATGCAATTTATCAATATTGGACTGCTCCATTCATTGCAAATCCCTCCACCATATTCAGCATAGTTTTTTGCGAATGTGCAATTAATCACCGTCGGGCTGCTGTGCGAGTTGCGCATCCCGCCCCCTAAGCCGGCGGGGAACATCCCGTTGGCATGGCCGCCTGTAATGGTGAAGCCGTCAAGAATGGCCGTTTGGTCGCAGCCACCACTGAATATCACTTTTAAGCTGTTCTCGGCCCGGCAGGGATCGCTAAGCATGTCACGAGGATCGATTACTTCTCTATCGTTACCAGCAATGTCACCGCTCAGGATAGTTTCGTAAAGCTTGATATCACGGGCATTGGGATCCGGCTCACCTAAGCCGGCGTACCCGCCCTTAATAACCACATCGTTAATAAGTTGGAAATAGGCTCCACGACCGGTTGCCGTTACTGTGACTTCCTGAGCATTAATATTACCACCCGGTGGAAGAGGAGGCGGTGGGGGTGTGATAGAGTAGGCCGGCTTGTAAATACCCTGCGCAACCCGGATTTCATCCCCCGGTAGATTATCGGCTAATGCGTCCTGAAGATCGTTGAACGCATCAACCCAACTGGAGCCGTTATTTGCTCCGTTAGCATCAGTGTCGACATAGATTGTCCCCGGTTTGAAACGGATAGCAACAGCTTCCGGAGCGGCTTCTACCAGAAGCATCAAATTTGTTCCGGAAGGATTCCAATCGGACGGTTCAAACAGCCAAACTAAAATACCGAGTAGAGAGGTTAGATCCGTCTTAACCGATGTAGACGAAATCGCAGTCGAATCATAAGTTGTGCCAGAGACGAGGTCAATCCATGCGGGGCGATATGCACTCGGGCTGCCATCGTATGGGCCAATTAATGACCCGACGGATATGAGACCTCCAACATCAGGCGTGCTTACTCCATCAATAGAAACGATTGTAAATTTAAGTTCGAATGCTTCATACTTACTCACGTCGAGCCCTGCCAGCAGGCCTTCACCGCTATACTTATAGGAATAAATCTTAAAAACGGAATCGGGTCGTTCATTATCCGGGAAATAGATGTGTAACAACACCCCGGGGCCCGGTACATCGGTTCGGTCTATGAGAGTAGCGGCACTGGATCCGGAAGACCAGTCCAATGCCATCAAACCCTCGTCAGACAAAGTGAAATTCCGTGCGGTTACCGGAGCAACGGATAAGCCCGCCGCAAAGATTATCAGTAAGATTCTTAGCTTTTTCATTTTCGTCTCCCTCTTAAAAATGGTTTGAACCGCAGTAGTACACGCCGTTGCCACAAGAAATATTGCCATTAACAGGGACGTTCTTAGATTTGTTCTCTTTGTCATTTTTACTGTTCTCCAGCCCCTATATCCCATTATTAAGCCGATTTTCGCCAAAAAACACGGCACACAATCGCTCAAACCAGCAAAGAAGATATCTCAGAGTTGCTAAGAACATTATATACCATAATTCCGCAGATTTGTCAATCGTGGTAAATATGGATATTTGAAATTTTTTTTTAACTTGTTTTCAAGCGTGTCCCGAGCTCAGTTGAGGGGCAGTTCAGCGTCAATCTGTTTACCCCGTGAGCCTGGCCTGTGGGTTTACCCTGTGGGATAACGAAGCGTTATTTCTCTATAATGAGGTTCACCCCGCCCTCCTCCTTCTGACTTCTGTCCTCTGTCTTGTTTAGGTGGCCACCGTTTTATGGTCGAGGAATCCTTCGAGCTTGCGTGCACGGACGGGGTGCTGGAGCTTTCTTATCGCTTTTGCCTCCACCTGCCGGACGCGCTCACGAGTAACCTTGAAGATTCTGCCGACCTCTTCGAGCGTGTAGGTATAGCCGTCCCCGATTCCGTATCGCAGCTTTATAATCTCGCGTTCGCGATATGAAAGTGTTTTCAGGACGATATCAATTCTCTCCTTGAGCATTTCCTGCGTAGCCGATGCGACCGGCGAATCGATGTCATTGTCTTCAATGAAATCGCCGAACAGGCTGTCTTCGCTATCTCCGATAGGCCTGTCGAGACTGACCGGATGCCTTGAAATCTTCAGTACCCTGCGTGTCTCCTCTACGCTCATCTCGGCTTCCTTGGCGATTTCTTCAACGGCGGCCTCTCTGCCGAATTTTTGATGAAGGATTTTACTGGCGGCCCGCAGCCGGCTCATCGTCTCTATCATGTGCACGGGAATGCGAATCGTTCGTGCGTGGTCTGCAATCGCACGGGTGATTGCCTGGCGAATCCACCAGGTGGCATAAGTGCTGAATTTATATCCCCTGCGGTACTCATATTTATCGACCGCCCTCATCAGGCCGGTATTGCCTTCCTGGATTATATCCAGAAAGCTCAGGCCGCGATTGCGATATTTCTTGGCAATTGAAACCACTAATCTGAGGTTTGCGCTTGAGAGCATTCGTTTGGCGTGCTCGTACTGGGTAAAAACTTTGTCCATCGTACGCAGTCGTTTATCGAGCAGTTTTGGAGTCTCGTTGACCAATTCCTCAAGACCATCTAATTCCTGCTTTACCGCCTCAATATCTTCGCTGGTGTAATCCAGATTGGCCCCTTTTTCGATAATCTGCTGAAGTTGGTGCATCTTCTGGCTGATACTGTGCAGTTTATTTTTCATAGGTTGAATTCTGGTTGTTCGCAGGCTAAGCTCTTCGAGCAGTGTTGCGATTTTTCGCCTGTTTTTATGTATTCGCTTCAGAGCGGCCTTGTCGGGCTTGCCGTCCTGTGATTTGACAGCCTTCTTAAGCAGACTCTGGTTCATCTTGAGCAGTTTACTTACGGTCCCGCAGTTCACCGGCAGCCGTTTTTTTATTGTGTTTTTTGCAAGGTTTTCAGCCGGCGAAGTTCTAATTGTTCTGTCGAAAGACAGCGCACCCTGATGTATCTGTTGTAGTAAATCGAGAGCGTTTCGTGCGCAATAATCGCACTGCAGCATTTTTCTTCTGAAGTCCATTCTGGCAATTTCGATTTTTCGTGCGAGCGTGATTTCGGCTTTTCTATCTAACAGAGGGATCTGTCCCATTTGCGTCAAATACATTCGAATAGGGTCGTCGATTCTTTTTGTAGTTTCCGGCGTGAGGAGCTCTTTTTCGAGCATTTCGTCGGCCACGATTTTCTCATCGCTGCCAGCTTCTTGCCCCCCTACCTTCTCTTCAATTTCTTCAAATTCCTCTTCTTCCTGCTGCTTCTGAACGTCATCTTCATCGCGCAGGTCGATTCCCATTTCATCGAGGGTCGCGAGTAAGCGGTCGAGTCGAGCCGGGCTGACGGCCTCCTCGGGCAACTGTTTGTTCATCTCCTCGTATGTAAGGAAACCTTTTTGCGTGCCTTTTTCAATGAGCACCTTTATCTGCTGTTCAGTGTCTTTGCTTTTGGTTTTCTTTGGGGGGCTGTCATTATGCTGAGCTTTGTGGGCGGTATTTTTTTTGTCTGCTTTTGTTTGTTTTTTTGCCACAATTAGTACCCTTTTCCCGGTGAGAACGGGAGTTTATAAAATTGACCTGTAATCAGTTAAAACAGCAAATCCATATATCGGCTGTCGCGAAAGAATCGGGGCATTTTGCCGGACATATCCCATAATTTTTACGGCTATTTATCTGCAATTGTTCACTATACCATGCCCACGGAGTGGGGATTTTGTTTCTCCGAATACTGCGAGGCGCGGCGCAAAAACCCGGTCTGGTCCTGGTCCGGTTTGATTTCGCTTTTTTTTTCCTGTTTCTGCAGCCGCTGGATGGTCTCAATGGCGCCGGCCAAGCGAGATTGGAAATTACCTTTTTGCTCTCCGGCCTGGGCCAATTCCACAATAATGCTGCCTGCTTCCACGGATTCGGCTTTTGCCAAAATCTCCGGCAGCGAAAGACCGGTCCCAGTGCTTAGCGTTTGAAAGAGTATCTGTGCTATTTGTGCCAGTATCGGTACGTCAAAGAGCCCTGGTGTAATTTTTCGTTTTGCAGTGTCAAAGAGCTTCGGCTCATTTAATAATACTTCGAGGACCTCGCGCTGAGCTGTGGCAAAAAGGCCCCGGCCTGTATCGGGTTGAGTGGACTGCGGTTTTTGGTTTTTCGGGGCGGTGGAATCGGGGTAGCTCGCAGTTCTTGCGACTCTTGCGGTTCTTTTGCTCAGCTCGTTATTAATCTCCCTGGTATCAAGGCCGATGATTTTGGACAGCCGATTGACTATCAGTCCTCTGTCAATGGCCGAGACTCTGCCTGCCCAGACGGCGGTCGCTATTGTCTGCAAAAACTCTTCGAGCGCCGCTTTGTGGTCAATGAGTGTATCGCCGCTGCCAAAACTATCTATCAGCCTGTTCCATTTGAAGTTGAAGACATCGACCGCGCCGTCGATTAGCTTTTCAAATGCCTTTTTGCCGGCGGTGAGGAGGAAATCACAGGGGTCTTTTCCCTTCGGCACTGAGGCGAGCTTTATATCTATGCGCTGCGAGACGCAGACCTCGAGCGCCCTGTTGGCGGCTTCGATACCAGCGGTGTCACTGTCAAAGAGTAGAGCAACCTGTTTTGCATATCTTCGGAGTATTCTCGCCTGGCCGGTCGTAAAACTCGTTCCCAGCGCCGCAACAACGTTGGTGCATCCTGTCTGATGGGCCATTATGCAATCGGTATAACCTTCCACAACAACGGCCGTGCCTGATGAGACAATCCGGTGGCGTGCGTGCTGGAGGCCGTAAAGTGAGCTGCTTTTGTTAAAGAGGGCCGTTGTCGGCGAATTTATGTATTTAGCAGGTGCGTCATCGAGCGTTCGGCCTCCGAAGCCGATGACCCTTCCCGTTACGTCGTTAATAGGGAACATCAGGCGATTTACAAACTTATCGGCGATGCTGCCGGCCTGGGTTGCAACAAGGCCTGCGTGCTGGAGCAATTTGGTCGAGATGTTTTTGGCTTTTGCGGCCCTTAGCAAATCATTCTGTGTGACGGCGAGGCCAAGCTGCCAGATTTTGACGCTTTCGGGTGTTATTTTTCTTTCGGCAATGTAGTCGCGGGTGTGTTTGCCTTTGCCGGTGTCGTATAGATTTTGCTGGAAGTATTTGGCGGCCCAGGCGTTTACCCTTGCGAGCTCGTTGGGGTCGACATCATCGGTTTTTGGTTTTGCGTCTTTAGTTTTGGTTTCTTTTAACTTTATTCCTGCGCGGTCGGCAAGTCTGCGGATGGCCTGTGGGAAGGTGAGGTTCTCTCGCATCTGGACGAAGGTGAAGACGCCGCCACCGGCCCCGCAGGCAAAACATTTGAATATCTGCTTTGTGGTGTTGACATACATGCTCGGTCGATGGTCGTCGTGGAAAGGGCAGAGGCCGACCATCTCCCGCCCCTTCTTCTTGAGGCTCACATGCTCGCTTATGAGGTCAACGATGTCGTTTGCCTGCTGTACTTGATTAACTATTGCCTGGTCAAATATGCCTGCCATATTAAAATGATTAATGATTAATGATTATTGATTATTACTAAAACTCTCGTAACAAAAGGCAAAAATAGATACTTCCCCTTCGACTGCTCCTTCGGCCCCGCTCAAGACAAGGCCCAGTGGCAAGTGCTCCTTCCGCTCCAGAATGACAGAAGATGTTAGTGTTTTTATTTTATTAAGGCAATACTGCCGCCCTGTTTAGTTCAAAATCGGTTGGTTTGGGTATTTTCAGCTCTCCAGTTATCAATTTATAGCTGACTACTAATATATAGCCGCAGGAGTCGAAAAGTCAAGTTTGAGTGGAAAAGGCCGATGCTGGTGCTGTTAAAGGCGTTTTTGTGGGATTGGACACGTGGTGGAATGGGACAAAAGACAGAGGGTAGAAGACAGAAGGCAGAGGACGGGAGACGGAAAAAGAATTTGCCACGGAGGCACAAAGAAAAATTAACCGCGGAGAACGCAGAGGAAAAAAAACATCAAAAATTAGAAAAAAACCTTGCAAAGACGATTGTTCCTGTGTTACAATAAAGAAAATTAAGAAGCGAAGGCAGTCAAAAACTATTATAATTTTTTTGTTGCCATCATAAACTTGTATTCTGTTTCATACCGAACCTGCCTTCCGAAATTAAAAGTTTCTTTTTTAGCGTTCTACGCACGCTGCGCAGGGCGTTAGAGCAAGAAATCAGGTACAAAAGATGCGGAATTTGGGAGTCAGGTTGCATCAATCAATGCGCGACATACTTGGTTTGCGCGCATCGTGTACAGGTGCGTTGCCTGTGCCGTAATAATATATTTTTCATAAATTTTTGAAAGGGCGAAAAAATGAAAAAGGCAATTCTCTTAAATCTTGTTGTCCTGCTGGTATTCTCAGGCTTAGCGCCGGCAGCGACTCGCCTGGTTCCAGACGAGTACGCCACTATTCAGGACGCCATCGATGCCGCCGTTGATGGTGATATGGTTATAGTTGCCCCCGCCACCTACACAGGGAACGGCAACCGCGATATTGACTTCGGTGGTAAGGCCATTACCATTCGAAGCGAAAACGGTCCTGAAACGTGCATTATTGATTGCAATGGCATCGAAGACGAACCACACCGAGGTTTTTATTTTCACAAAGGCGAAGATGCTAATTCTGCCCTGTCCGGCTTTACGATCACCAATGGTTATGCCCACCACGGTGGCGGAATCTACTGCGAAAACAGCAGCCCGACTATAACCAACTTCACCTTCCGCAACAACTGGGCTAACTCCGGCGGCGGAATCTACACCGACCGGAGCTACTCAACCCTACTCAACTGCATCTTCAACAGCAACTTCGCCGAGTACAGGGGCGGAGGGATGTACAACAGCTACGGCCGCCCAACTCTGACCAACTGCATGTTGAGTGGCAACTCGACGCGCGTCAACTCGCCTGCCAGCACTGGCGGAGGGATGTTCAACTACGGCAGCAGCCCGACTCTGACCAACTGCACATTCAGTAACAACTCGGCTGGGGGCTCCGGTGGGATGTACAACTTTGGCGGTAGACCGACGCTGAGCAACTGTACATTCATAGGCAACTCGGCTCGTGTCGTCGGCGCCGGCGGAATGCGCAACACCGGCAGTAACCCGATACTGACTAACTGCACGTTCAGCGGAAACTCGGCTCACGACAAAGGCGGCGGAATGTATAACAATGACAACAGCCCCATACTGATCAACTGCATCTTCAGTGGAAATTTAGCCCGCGGCGTCGGCGGTGGGATTCGCAACTACAAGAGCAGCCCGACACTGACCAACTGTACATTCAGTGGAAATTGGGGGGGGATTACTGGTGGGGGCATAGCCAACTCAAACAACAGCAGACCGACGCTCACCAACTGCACCTTTGCTAGCAACTCAGCACCCAACGGGAACGCTCTGGCTTGCTATGCTCCTTACCACAATGTCGCTCCGAGCAACCTTCAGATAATCAACTGTATCCTCTGGGATGGCGGCGACGAAATATGGAACGACGACAATTCGACTATCACAATCACCTACAGCAATATCCAGGGCAGTTGGCCGGGCGAGAGCAATATTGATGCTGATCCTTTGTTTGTTGAACCGGGTTATTGGGATGCCAACGGCGTCTGGATCGAGGGTGACTATCATCTGCTTGTAGATTCGCCTTGCATTGATGCAGGTGACCCCGATTACGTTGCCGAACCCAACGAGACGGATTTAGACGGCAAGCCGCGCGTAATCGGCGGCCTCATCGATATAGGTGCTTACGAGCTCAATCACATTCCTGTGGCCGATGCCGGGCCTGAGAAGGTTGTCGAATGCGTGTGCAATACCAACGACGGAACGAAGGTTACATTAGACGGAACCGGCTCATACGATACCGATGGGGACCTGCTAACGTATACCTGGACGGGACCTTTTGTTGAGAGTCCTGCGCAAGGGGCTACGCCGACTGTGACATTAGAAGATGGCTGCCCGGGCGAATATGTAATTACATTAGTCGTGAACGATGGAACAGAGGATTCGGCGCCTAACGATGTTATGATAACGGTTGTAGATACGACGACGCCTGAATTTGCTTTGTCAGTCAATCCAACAACGCTGTGGCCGCCGAATCATAAGATGGTCAAGATAACGCCCACCTGGACGGTAAGCGATAAGTGCGATGCGATGCCGGGGGTGTCGCTGGTTAGTATCTCAATAAACGAAAGTAACACCAAAGGCAATGGCCGGACTGATGATGACGTTAAAATAGGCGATGATGGCTCTATCTATTTGAGGGCTGAACGAAGTGGGAAAGGTAGCGATAGGATCTACACTATAACTTATCAGGCTGTTGATAATAGTGGAAATGCTACTGTTCGCAGCGCAACCGTTACGGTACCACACGACCAGCGTTAGCTATGGACATCGGCGAAGTCGAACTGACAATCAGCTAAGTAGCGGTTTTGAAATGAAATTCGGTGCGTGGTATTTGAAGGTGCAGGTGCGTTACCTGTACCGCAATAATATTTATCATACTTTTTTGAAAGGGCGAAAAAATGAAACACAAAATCATAACAATAATGGCAGCGGTAGTGTGGGGACTATGCTTTTTTGCATTTCCGGCGCAGGCCAAATACGGCGGGGGTACGGGAGAGCCGAATGACCCGTATCTGATTTATACGGCTGAGCAGATGAATGCCATCGGGGCCAATCCTGGTGACTGGGACAAGCACTTTATCCTGATGGCCGATATCGACCTGAGCGGCTATACGGGAACAAGTTTCAATATCATTGGGAATCGGGATAATCGGTTTACTGGTACGTTTGACGGCAACGGCCATGCAATCTCAAACTTCAGCTATACTTCCACGGATACAGACTACGTAGGACTTTTCGGGTACGTTAGAGCAGAAAATGCAGAGATCAAGAATCTGGGATTGATTGAACCTGAAGTTGATGCAGGAACAAGTAATTACGTCGGTTCGCTGGTTGGCTGGTTGCATCACGGAACCATTACTAACTGTTGTGTAGCGGGCGGAAGCGTTGCGGGAGGTAACGGTGTTGGCGGGCTGGTGGGATTAAATCGTAGAACAATCAACAACTGCTATTCGACCGGCAGCGTTACGGGAAACAGTCGTGTCGGCGGACTGGTGGGAGATAACTATGGTGGTACAATCACCAACTGCTATTCAAAAGGCGACGTTTCAGGGTATTCTTCCGTCGGCGGCTTGGTAGGATATAATCGTTATGGCAAAATCACCCACTGCTATTCAACCGGCAGCGCTTCGGGAGGCATTCGAGTCGGCGGACTGGTGGGATGGAATAAGGGTAGTGTTTGGGCTTCGTTCTGGGATATTGAGACCAGCGGGCAATCAATAAGTGCCGGTGGAACTGGTTTACCAACAGACGAGATGCAGACGGCAAGTACCTTTATAGTGTGGGGTTGCGAGCCTGTGTGGACGATTGATGAGGGCAATGATTATCCAAGACTTGTCTGGGAGAACGTGCCGGGAGAATTTATAACCGTTCCATCCGATTTATACGGGGGAGGAGCTGGAGACCCGAATGATCCTTACCTGATTTATACGGCCGAGCAGCTTAATATGATAGGACTGTTTTTGTGCAACTTGGACAAGCACTTTAAGCTGATGGCGGATATTGACCTTAGTGGTTACACGGGAACAAGTTTCAATTTTATTGGAACTGATTATTATTACAATCCGTTTAGTGGTGTATTTGATGGCAACAACCTTAAGATTTACAACTTCACATACGATTCGAATGATAGGAGATACATAGGGCTTTTCGGATACATTAGAGGGGAAAATGCAGAAATCAAAGATTTGGGGGTGATTAATCCCTATATTGAGGGGACATTTGGTTACGTTGGTTCGCTCGTTGGAATTAATGGTGGAAACATCACCAATTGCTACGTTGAGGGCGGGAGCGTTTCGGGAACATCCAACGATGTCGGCGGGCTGGTGGGATATAATGGCTGGAATGGCACAATCACAAACTGCTATACGAGCGCCGACGTTGCGGGAGATGATTACGTCGGCGGACTGGTAGGATATAATAACGGCACAATCACCAACTGCTATTCGACCGGCAGCGTTTCGGGAGATTATCGTGTTGGTGGACTAGTGGGAGAAAATGGCTTCAGTGGTCCTCCGGGTTCGGAACCCCCAAGCTCCGGTTGTACGATATCCAACTGCTATTCGACCGGCAGCGTTTCTGGTAAATATTATGTCGGCGGGCTGGTGGGAGTTAATGATGAAGTTACGGTTTCCAATTCTTTCTGGGATATTGAGACCAGCGGGCAGACGTGGAGTGACGGTGGAACGGGTTTACCAACAGACGAGATGCAAATACAGGTTACCTTTACAGATGCCGAGTGGGACTTTGTCGGTGAAACCGCCAACGGAACCGATGATATCTGGTGGATTCTTGAGGGGCTGGATTATCCCCGGCTCCGCTGGGAGAATCACATCCCAATCGCAGATACCGGGCCCTACCAGGTTGTCGAATGTGCGTGCAATACCAACGACGGAACGAAGGTTACATTAGACGGAACCGGCTCCTATGATTTGGACGGGGACCTGCTAACGTATATCTGGACCGGGCCTTTTGTCGAAAGTCCTGCGCAAGGGGCTACGCTGACTGTGGCATTAGAAGATGGCTGCCCGGGAGGATATGTAATTACATTAGTCGTGAACGATGGAACAGAGTATTCCGAACCTAACGATGTTATGATAACGGTTGTAGATACGACGCCGCCTGAATTTGCTTTGTCAGTCAATCCAACAACGCTGTGGCCGCCGAGCCATCAGATGGTCAAGATAACGCCGACCTGGACGGTAAGCGATAAGTGCGATGCGATGCCGGGGGTGTCACTTGTTAGTATCTCAATAAACGAAAGTAACACCAAAGGCAATGGCCGGACTGATGATGACGTTCAAATAGGAAATGACGGCTCCCTCTATTTGAGGGCCGAGCGCAGTGGGAAAGGCAACGACAGGGTTTACACGATAACCTATCAGGCTTCTGATGACTGCGGGAATGCTACTCTTCGCAGCGCAACCGTTACGGTTCCACACGACCAGCGTTAGCTGTGGACATCGGCGAAATCTTTATACAGAGGGCTTTGGGCGTTAAGCTCACAGCCCTTTGTTTTGCCGGTTGGGGCGAGGGGAATTGAGAATTTAGAATGGTTGATTAGGTTATCAGGGGATCAGGAATCAGTTTATCAGGTGAACAGGAGACCAAGTTGCAGGAAGTGAATATCGAATATCGAACAAGGAATGTCGAATGTCGAAGTGAAGGGGGAATTGGAGGAATAGTGGATTAGGTAATTGGTGAGGGGTGAGTGGAAAAATACTAAATCCTAAGTTCTAAATCCTCAACAAATTCGAAGGTACGAAATTCAAATCCAGCACCTATTAAACATAGGCTCACGCCTAATACGTGCGGGACAAGTGTTCAAAACGAGATTGCTTCGGCCTAAAAAGAAGGCCTCGCAATGAC
>DUZJ01000109.1 GCA_013349615.1 Planctomycetota bacterium
AATACCTTCGAGTCCCGGGATTAGTACCTTGCGTATACAGGACTTCGTCAATGTAGTTGCCGTAAATAAACAACTTCTTATAACTGCCAGCGCCGTCGTATTCAGCTAAAACCTGCCAGTTGTTTTTATAATAGTACCGCGTAGTGTTATTGGGGTCAATAAGGTCGATTATTTAATCGGCTTTGCGTCTAAGCTCTCAGAAGAAGATTTTCACCGTTTGACACTCTGGCTTGAATGCAACAGCGAATTCTATGGCTCCTACGAAAACACCGTCGCACAGGCTAAAGGCCAAATTGTATGGCCGACTTTAGATTAAGCAGCTCCAAGCCAAACTGCTCTATATAGAGCCCCCCTCCACAACAGGTGAACCGCAATCAGGCAAGGTATATTGTACATCGTTTGCGGATGGTTTATAATCGCCCTTCGACGCGCTTCGCTTGCTCAGGGCGACCCTGACCTTGTCGAATGGGTCGCCACTCCGGCAGGCCGTAATTGCCGGACATAGTTCGCCCGGGTATATGGGCCCGGCGACGCTTGGGAAATCGATAATGAATATCGTCGTATTAGACGGCTATACACTAAACCCGGGAGATTTGACCTGGAAAGACTTGGAGGCCCTGGGTCGGTGCACGGTTTATGACCGTACAGGGCCCAAGGAAGTCGTACCGCGTGCTAAAGAAGCTGAAATCGCGCTAACGAACAAAACCGTATTGTCCTCCGAAGTAATTAAACAACTTCCAAAGCTAAAATATATCGGAGTGTTAGCTACCGGTGTAAACGTAGTAGATATTGAAGCGGCACGCGATGCAGGCATCCCGGTAACTAACGTTCCGGCTTACAGTACCCCATCCGTGGCGCAATTGGTCTTTGCTCATTTGCTCAACCTTACTCACCATGTCGGTGCACACAGCGAAACTGTAAGAAGCGGACGGTGGGCCTCCAATCCTGACTTCTGTTATTGGGACACGCCTTTGATCGAGTTGGCAGGACTGACTATGGGTATAATCGGCTTTGGAAGAATCGGCCGGGCCGCCGCAAAGCCGGCTTTAGCTTTCGGTATGAAAGTTATCGTTTATGATGTTGTCGAACCATCAAGTCCGGCATCCGACTTGCCGGTTCAATTCGTCGGGCTGGATGATATTTTTCGCCTTAGTGACGTTGTTACTTTGCATTGCCCACTGACACCTCAGACACAGAATATCATCAACAGGGAGCGATTGGAGATGATGAAGAATACGGCGTTTCTCATCAATGCCAGCCGCGGGCCGTTAGTAGATGAGCGGGCTTTAGCAGAAGCACTGAATAACGAGGAAATCGCCGGCGCCGGGTTGGACGTCTTATCTTCGAACCGCCCGAGAAGGACAACCCTCTTCTCAAGGCCAAAAACTGCTTCATCACACCTCACATCGCCTGGGCCACGCGTGCAGCACGCCAAAGACTGCTGAAAGTCGTCGTCGATAATGTGGCCTCGTTCCTTGCGGGCAATTTACAAAATGTCGTCAATGAAGTCAAAGCAACAGGGTGACAGATGAAAAAGCGGCTTCGTGAATACATCCAAAGGCGCGGGCCCCTTAAAAGAGGCATGAGTATTACCCTCCGGCTGGTGGTTCTCTTGCTGGTCTTCTCACATATTGAAGCGATGGCAGCCGAACTTAAGCCGGCGCCGGCCGTTCTGGAATGGTCGCAGCTTCCGCCTTTGCCCGACCCTCTTGGTTTGGCTGGTCCGTTCGCAGGTGTTTCAAACGATGTCCTTATAATTAGCGGCGGCGCCAATTTTCCGGATGGCCCTCCCTGGGAAGGTCACGCCAAAGTCTGGCATGACCAGGTCTTCGTACTCACTGAGCCCGAAGGCAACTGGCTAAGTGACTTCAAGCTGCTACGACCATTGGGATATGGAGTTTCGGTAACGTGGAATGAGAAAATTGTCTGCTTAGGGGGCGGTGATAAAGACCGGCACTACGCTGATGTCTTTATGTTAGAATGGAGCGGAAATAAGCTCGAAACCATTGGCGGCCCCCCGATGCCCCGGCCCTGCGCTTTTTCGGCGGCTGTCCTGGTGGACAACACGGTTTATGTAGCCGGGGGTCAAGAGACGCCATCCGGCACGGAAGCGCTTCGCAATTTCTGGTCGCTGGACCTGTCCGGGACCGCTCAGAATATGAAATGGGAACAATTAGAGCCTTGGCCGGGCAAAGCCCGAATATTGCCGGTGATGGCTGCGCAGGAAGGAAATATATTTCTAATCAGCGGCGCCCGGCTTTATAAAGGAGCCGACGGGAAAGCAACACGCGAGTTTCTAACCGACTGCTACCGTTACAACCCACAAAGCAAGCGATGGAAAAAAATAGCTGATGCGCCCCGTCCCATCGTGGCCGCTCCGAACCCGGGCATCCCACTTGGCCACGCACATATATTGTTTATGAGTGGCGATGACGGCGAAAACTTCTTTCGAGCAGCGGAATTGAAGGACAAACATCCCGGATTTCCTCCCGAGCTTTTCGTCTACCATACCACCACTGACACCTGGACGAAGATGGCCGAATTTCCGAAGAGAGTCCCGGGTGACCTCGGCAAATATCACAATGCAGGGACATGGCCGCCGGTAACAACCACCATCACAAAATGGAAGGGACGATACGTGGTCCCTACCGGCGAGGCCCGGCCCGGCGTTCGTACGCCAAATGTTTTATGGGCCAAGCCAACCGCTATGGCCGGCAGTTTTGGCCGAGTGAATTACGCAGTATTGGGGCTCTATCTGGCAGCATTGATTGCGATGGGCTTTTACTTTGCCAGGAGGGAAAAAACTACCGATGATTTCTTCCTGGCCGGAAGGCGAATTCCCTGGTGGGCGGCGGGATTGAGTATCTTCGGCACCCAATTAAGCGCAATCACATACTTGGCCATGCCCGCAAGGTCTTATGCTACCGACTGGGCATTGTTGATATTGAATATAGGCATATTTGCTATGGCCCCTTTGGTTATTTACGTATATCTTCCAATCCTGCGGCGACTCAATATCACGACTGCTTACGAGTATCTCGAGAAGCGTTTTCACGTCAGCATTCGACTGTTCGGCAGCCTGTCATTCGTTGCATTTCAATTAGGCCGAATGGGAATCGTCGTCCTGCTCCCGGCACTGGCCTTGTCAGCCGTGACAGGCTTGAATGTCTATCTGTGCATTGCCTTGATGGGTATTTTGAGCACGGTCTATACCGTCCTCGGCGGCATTGAAGCCGTAATCTGGACGGACGTCCTGCAGGGAGCTGTCCTGATAGGTGGAGCGTTTGTCGCGCTGTGGATTATCGCAGGGAATTTGGATGGAGGTTTTAGCCAAATTGTCTCTGTCGGCATCGAGAACGGCAAGTTCAATCCAGCGCATCTGAACTGGGACTGGACTTCAGACGCCCTAATCGTAGTTATTCTTGGAGCAATCTTTACAAATTCGCTGGTGCCATATACGACCGACCAGGCGGTCATCCAGCGTTACCTGACTACGCCGGATGAGAGGCAGGCAGCCAGGGCCATCTGGCTTAATGGCTTTTTGGCCATCTTCGCAGGCGTACTTTTCCTGTTAGTCGGCACGGGACTATTTGTCTTCTATAAAGCCAATCCACAACGTTTAGTTCCTCTCGAAAAGGTTGACCAGATTTTTGCCTTGTTCATCGCTGGGCAGATGCCGGCCGGCTTAGCCGGGCTTGTTATCGCCGGTGTATTCGCAGCCGCAATGTCTTCGCTCGACAGCAGCATGCACTCGATCGCCACCGCAGTAACGACGGATTTTGTTCGGCGATTCAGACCAAACTTCGCTGAAAGCACATATCTTCTTTTTGCAAGATGTTTGACTATAGCTCTTGGCGTATCCGGCACAGTAACCGCAATGTTGATGGCCAGTATTGAAATCAAGTACCTCTGGGACTTTTTTCTTGGGTTCATGGGATTGCTGGGAGGCACCCTCGCCGGCTTGTTTATGCTCGGTATCTTCACGAAGAGGGTTGGTGCAGCTCATGCGTGGTTCGGGGCCATTGCGAGTATGGGTATGTTGTTGTATGTGAAATTAGCAACAGACCTTAATAGTCTGTTATACGGCGCTATCGGCGTAATCACCTGTTTCAGTGCTGCATGTCTTTTCAGCAGAATAATGCCAATGCCAAGGACGCATTCTCCTTACGCCCCAAATCTCCAAAACTAAGGTTCATATCTTTGCCACGAAGGCACCAAAACACCAAGATTATATATTTATTTTAATTTTTGTTTCTTTGTGCCTTTGTGTCTTTGTGGCTAATCCTTACTTCCCGGCCAGGCAAACAACACTCCCGTCTCGCAAGGAAGCGAACAGCCGACCACCCGCTGCGATGATGCCGTCGAAGACGGGGGGACACTCGAGCGGTGTTGTAGACAGTTTCTTTCCATCCTTAGCTGAAACGGCCACGAGCTGTGCTCCTCTGCGCGCCTCGAAGGCCGCGTAGGGGTCTCTCGAATCGAAGACGTCCGGAGCGCCGGCCACGAACAGGGTATCGCCTGCTTTCACCATTGCACGGATTCGCACCGGCAACCAGCATTTCCAGACCGGCGCCGCCGCCCGCGTATAGCCTATCATTTTGTCCAGTCCAAACGCCTCGCTTTCGAGCTTTCGTACCTGATTACCGCGCGCTCGCGAATAGTCGGATTGAGGCAGCCATTTGAGCGGCTCACGCGAACCTTGCTCGCCAACAATCTGCGGCTCGTTCGTATTGAGGTCGGCAAACAGCAGATAACCTTCTTTGCCGGGGAAGAACATCAGGCTGTGCACGTTCCGGCGATAAAACACTCGGACGGCATAAGTCTTCTCGTCGTCGACGACAAGGAGCTGTCCGGTTTTCGGTGCCTGGTTCGCCAGCTGGAAGCCGGGCCATCGCTTCGAGTACACCCAGAAAGTGCGGTTGTACCAGGAGCCGTCCAGCAGACCGGCTGTCGAGAAGATATGCAGGCCAACATCCTGAGCTCCCTTGCTCGACAAGACATCTACTTTGATTTCCTTCAACTCGGGCGTCATCTTCTTCTGACGCATGTAAAGGAAGCCGTCTTCGCTGACGAGCACGTCCGAATTGGCCCCGAGGATAAAGAAGGCAACGTCACGCTCGCCTTCGGCGAACGGATTCGGCCCTTTCAAGAGGCCTTTGTGGAGAATTTTTCCTGTAGCCGGTTCGAGCCCGTACACACGGATTCCGCCGTCCAGATATGTCGAGCGTCCCGCCGTGAAGTAGGCCACGCCTTTTTCCACGAGAACGCTGCCGTGGACCGGCCAGGCCGACTCGACCTGGTCGAAATATGCAATTCGCCGGTCGGTCGGCGCCGCAAGGAACCGCCACATAAGCCGGCCGTCCGACGCCCGCAGGCAGTACACACGTCCGTCTTTCGAGCCGAAAAGCACCATCCCTTGGTATATCGTCGGAGGCGAATCGATACGCCCGTTTGCAGTGAATTGCCACAGAACTTTGCCGCTTGCCATATCCAGCGCGTACAGGGTATGCGCGTCCGGCCTGGCAACGTACAACTTGCCGACTGCCGCCACCGGAGCCGTCAGAGTGCCCTTTAGCGCAGCCTTCCAGTTGATTGCTACATTGGAAGGAACACCGGCACCGGTCGTACCGCTTCGAGCTGCATCGTGCCTGTACGTCGGCCAGTCGTTCTCAGCGTCGGATTGCGTATTAGTGTCCGTTCCATAAACGGGGCCTTTCTCAAGACGCTCTTTGTCTGCGACCGCCTTAAGGGGGCTATCCGGCCCGGCTGTCACTGCTGTAAATCCGAGAAACTTCGCACCGGGTTGACAGAAACACTGGTCCGGCGGCACATACAGCATACCGTTGCAGGGCATCATACCAAACTTACAGGCACCGCGAAGCCAGTTGTTCTGGGAATGGTTGTCCCCCTGGAAATCGAGGAACTCAGCGCCTTCGTAAGAACTGATTAGATACCGGACGGTCGCCTTGTTACGATAGCAGCGATGGTGATGCTCCGGACTTCGCAGGTTCTTGACGAGGACGCGCTTGCCCTCCTTACCCGAACGAAGCTCCCAACCGATGACGAGCGCATGCGGGCTCTTGCGTACCGGCTGCCCGTTGTCATCGACGCTAAGCATTCCGCGCCAAACAAGGCCGTCAATCACGAACAGGTCGTCGCCTTCGCCGCCGCTGATAGGCGGCACGGTTTTCTGCCAGAGCGGCCTGCCGTCAGTTGCATCATAAGCATCGACGAACCTTCCACCCTGCATGACTACAACATCATCGACGGTAAGCAGCGTCCTTGGTGAGGTCCGCTTGGGTTGTACCCTCCACAGCTCATGGCCGTCCTTCAAATCGCGGGCAACGAGGTTTTTGCCGCTCAGATAGATGATGCGGCCGTTGTCAATCGCCAATGTCAGAGGCCGGATTTGGCCGATATTCCTCTCCCAGAGCACCTTTCCCGTCCGGCCCCGGACAGCTACAAGCGATGTTCTTGTAAGGGCGGTTCGCGAACCGCCCCTACCATCTTTTGCTCCCTTGCGCTGACCACTGCCTTCCAATACCTGTCGAGTATAGGCAACGGCGATGCCTTCACTGACCAGTATCTCAGTCGTGCCCTGTGTCGCTTCAACCGTAGTAATCATATCACCCGTGGCCGCATTCAGGATGGACATGGCAGCTCGGTAGCGAAGAGTTGTGTAGAGCCGGTCACCGTCGGCCACAATTCGACGCTGGTTTTCGGCAGGCACATCGGTTCGTCTACCGCGTAACGTCGTCCAGTCTTTTCCCTGGTATTTCTCAAGGCTCCACTGGCGCCAGCCCCACGAGTCGAGCGACCGCTTCCAAAGAAGCCTGCCATTGAAGGCGTCTCGGCAAACAAGCGACCAACGACCAGGCAGGCGCTCATCGGTGATACCGATGAGCCCCTCATCGAAGAAGTAGAACAACCTGCCGGCGGCCGAGACTGGTGACTGAATCCCCGACGGCGTTTCATGGCTTCGAAGCCACAGCGGCGGCGCAACCCACTGGAGACTCCGAGGTGGTCCGACGACAGAATCGTTGGCGACCGCGTTGTTGCTTGCGTCATGCAGGAAATGTGTCCATTCATCTATCTCTTTTGGCCACGGCTTGACCGTCTTCTTCCATGTTCTGCCCTTTTTGATATACGCCACACCATTGGGACACAGCACCCGCATCACTTCGGCCATAGGAACCTTACCTGACACCTGCACGACAACCAGGTTGATTAGATTGTCCGCGTAGGGAAGTACAGAGCCCGAAAACTGCTCAACAGAGACGGGCCCGTAGATTCCCAGCGCCCGGATATGGGTTCTCGCACGGGCAACTCCGGCCGGGTCAGCTTCGAGTCCATGAACCGTATAGCAGTCACCGGCGCGCAGGGCCGCCGTCAACTTCCCATCGCCACAGCCAAGGTGGACCACGATGCCGCCTTGTACGCCGGTGGTATCGAGAATTTCTCTGGCCAGTGTTACACAATCATTCTTTTTTGCCCGGGCTGTGCCGCCTGTGCCTGCGTTACCACAGGTGCAGACAGCCAACAGGCAAACAGCCAGCAGCCCCAGTACCCACGATTCGATTGCATGACAGTGTTTCATTTTGCAAGACTCCTTCCTGTCCAAATATTCATACGTGCCATTTGATGACATAACATCATAGCATTAATAGTTGAAATCTCAAGTCTTTTTTGATAATCTTCTTCTATGGAACACAATCACACCAAAACTAATGTTATGGCTGCTTGACCTCGGAGGAACGCAGTTATGATGCTTCGATGCAGGAAGAAAAAGAATGTAATAGCAACCACAATTGCGATGGTGGTTGTGCTCGGCGGCCTCGTCTGTACCGCTACAGGAGACTCCCCGCTTCGACAAGGCAATCCGGGCATGAAGCGACACAGATTCCTTCTCCTGGATAACCGCATTATTGAGAGGACGAAAAATGCAAAACTTACGGTTGGCAAGGTGCAAAAAGACAAGCGCAACCCACTTTTCGCAGAGGACAAGCTTTGGGAGCCGCGTTTCGATAATCTCTACGCCAATGTTATCTACGACAGAGCCGAACGTCTGTACAAGTGCTGGTACAGCCCTTTTATCATTGATGAGAGTACGACCAACACGCCCAGGAAAGACCGGGTAAACGGTGGAAAGTTTAAGTATATGGGTAAGCATACGGGACGCCGCAGGGAAATGGGAATCTGTTATGCGGTTTCCCGTGACGGCATCCGGTGGGAAAAACCAAGTCTCGGTATCGTTGAGTTCAGGGGCAGCAAAGAAAACAATCTCGTATTGCGAGGACCGCACGGGGCGGGTGTGTTCAAGGACCTTCACGACCCGGACCCAAAGCGTCGATACAAAATGTTCTTCAAAGCAAAAATTATCTCTGTGGCGTTCTCTCGTGATGGGATCCACTGGGGCAAGGCCATTGAATGTCCCGAAGCCAACGTTCGCGGGGACACTCACAACAATGCTTTCTGGGCGCCAACGCTCGGTGAGTATGTCGGAATCACCCGGACCTGGGCCCGTCCTCGCGGGCGACAGGTAGCAAGGACATCCAGTAAAGACTTCCTCAAGTGGAGCAAGGCCGAGGTTGTGCTCGAGGGTTTGGAAGACCATCTGCAAACGTATGCTATGCCCGTGTTCTACTACGCCGGTGTTTACATCGGCTTGCCTGCCATCTACAATTCCGATGCAGACCGTACCCACACCGAACTTACCTGGAGCCCGGACACGGTTACGTGGCATCGGATTGACCCCGGCAGCCCGTTAATTGCCAATAGCCCCAGGAAAGGCGAATTGGATTGGGGAACCGTATACGCAGCCGCATACCCGGTATTCTTAAAAGATGAAATCCGCCTTTACTACGGTGGTTGTGACGATAAGCACTTCGGCTGGCGTAACGGATATTTTTGCCTCGCGACGCTTCGGCCGGACGGCTTTGCCGGCTACGAGCAAATCATTGGGGACAAACCGGCGTCTATTACAACTACGACCGTTGTTTGTACCGGCAACGAACTCCAGCTTTGCGCAGACGTTGGGAAAAAGGGATTTGCTAAAGTCACAATTCTCGACAAAGACAACAGGAAATTGGCTCAAAGTAAACTCGTGAGGAAAACCGTTACCGATACCGAGGTAAAGTGGCTGGATGGGTTTTCGTTCGAGAATCTGAGAGGCAAGAATATTCGGCTAAGATTTGAACTGAAGAATGCAAAACTGTATTCGTTCAGCTTTCTTCCCTGAATATATGAGGTTAAAAAGATATGGAAAAAACAAACAAACCTCCATTTTCTCTGCCGGAGCTGGTGGAGCTGAAGCACTGTAATACTCCGACGATTTATAACGGCTGGGAGCAGATTACTAAACTGGATGCCGGTAAAGACGGCTTCAATCGGGAAGAATGCCGGGACTTCATGCCTGAGCTGGGTCCTATGGTCGGATATGCAGTAACTGTTGTGATCGAGCCGAGCAATGCCGAGCATCGCCGACGGAATGCGAATGCCTGGAGCGAGTATCGGCGGTATGTAGCGTCGGTACCCGGCCCAAAAATCGTTGTTGTGCAGGATTTGGACAAGCCAAGAACCTTCGGTTCCTTCTGGGGCGAGGTGAACAGCAATATTCACAAGGCACTGGCGTGTGTGGGGACAATCACCGATGGTGCGATCAGGGATTTGGACCAGATGCGGAATGTGGGGTATAAGGCCATTGCCCGTCGGCTCTGCGTCGGACACGCATACAACCACCCCGTTCGATGGAATTGCCGGGTGGATGTGTTCGGGCGCTCCGTCAAGCCGGGGCAATTAATCCATGCAGACAAGCACGGATTCCTGGTTATCCCGGAAGAAGACCAGGTCAGCTTGCTAAAGGCCGCTCTCTTTATGGATTCAAATGAGCAACAGACAATGATTGCTGCCGCTCGTAACGCATCCGGTATGTCGATAGACCAAACACTTCGGGCTATTGACACAGCGTGTGACAAGTTCGCCAAGAACACAGAAGCAAGGTTTGGCAGGAAAGGCCAGAGTTAAAGGTGTTGTGCTTTACCGAATGATGAGACAGGGAAAGATAACTCGTACCACGGCCATCCTGGCCGTGTTTTCACCGGCGCCAAGCCCGTGATACTACAGTTGCAGGGTGGATGTAGGTGCACCACCGAATTCCTTCATTGCAATCCTCGCAGGGCTGTGGTATCATCATTCAACGACACTGCTTGGCTGAGCAGCCAGTCCTGGCAGATAGCACAGGTATCCCGTTAAAGAACAAACTCAAGTTATGTGGAGTCCAAAAAATGAAATTTACATCATTGTTCTTCTCAATAGCGGTATGTGTCTCCTTGATTGCATCAGGAGGCTCAGAAGTACGGGCCAGTGAGATTCACGTTGCAAAAACAGGCAGCGATTCGGCTTCCGGCAGTCACGCTCGTCCATATCTCACCATCAACAAGGCCGCATCCGCCGCACAGCCTTCAGATACCGTAACTGTCCACGCCGGAACATATCGCGAATGGGTCAAACCCGTCCGTGGCGGAACCGGTGAGAGCAAACGCATCACATACCGCGCAGCGCCAGGCGAAAAAGTCGTCATTAAGGGCTCCGAGCGTATCACCTCCTGGACGCGCCAAGCCGACGGCGTTTGGAAAGTCGAACTGCCGAACTCATTCTTCGGCGGATACAATCCCTGCGCCCTGAAGGTTTCCGGCGGCTGGCTGAACTACGGCAAGTGGCACCATCGCGGTGACGTTTATCTCAATGGCGAAGCCTTCTACGAGAAAGAGACAGCACAGGAAGTTGCCGACGCCAGGCACACCTGGCATTGCCAGGTGGATGACAAGTTCACAACCATCCGGGCGAACTTCGGCAAGGAAAATCCCAATACCGAACTGGCCGAGATTAACGTTCGCGAGAGTCTCTTTATGCCTGAAATCACAGGCCTCAAATACATCACTGTCGACGGCTTCTTTTTTCTACACGCAGCCGCGAACTGGGCGCCGCCGGTCCTGGAGCTGCAAACGGGCGCTGTCGGTCCCCGGATGGGAAAGCACTGGATAATCCAGAATTGCACTATCACCAACGCCCGCTGCGTAGGAATTATTCTGGGCCATGCGCCCGGCGTTGATTACGACGATATCAACGCCTACGGCGACCACATCATCCGCAATAACGTCATCCGGCGGTGCGGACAGGCGGGCATCGCCGGCCAGAAAGGCGCCACCCGCTCACTCATCTGCGGTAACTTCATCGAGGACACCAATTACCGCAGAGAGTTCGGTGGTTGGGAAACAGCGGCCATCAAGTTTCACAACAGCGTCGACACCGTCATCAGCGGCAATCTAATCCGCGGCGTGTTCCGACAGCAGCAAGGCGCTTTTGGAATCTGGATTGACTTCGGCAACCAGGGCATCCGGATTACCCGCAATATCATCTATAATACCGAAGCCGCTACCGTTTTCCTCGAGATGAACCACGGCCCCATTCTTGTCGATAACAATATCCTCATCGGACAATCAATCAGGAGCAATTCCGAGGCCACCGTGTTCGCGCACAATCTGTTTGTCGATTGCGGATACGAGTACAGTCCCGACACCAGACGCCGTTCCCAGTATTACAAGCCGCACACGACGAAAGCAGCCGGAAGTAAATCCGGCACCGCCCAGGATGACAAGTGGTTTAACAATATCTTTGTCCGGCGGGGACTCGACCGGGTGAAAACAGCTTCAGGCTATGCATCGGATTACAATGTCTTTCTGGAGGGAGCGAAGAAGAGTTCTTTCGGCGATAAGAACAGCGTGGTTGACCCCTATGTCACGAGGCTCGCCGTCGAAGACAATCCTCTGGGAACCACAATCACGTTCTCAATGAATGACGCGCCGTTCCGTGTGAAAGGACAATGGGTCGATGGCGAGCTGGTTGGTATTTTCCCCACTGTCGGACAAACCATCGAGGACCGTTACGGCCACCCCATCAAAGTCGATACCGACATCAACGGCAGAAAGCTAACGCAGCCAATCGCCGGCCCACTCACAAACCTCAAGCAAGGACTCAACACAATCGTCTGGCCAATCAAGAAGCATTCGTTCGTAGGGGCGACCCTGTGTGGTCGCCCTGAACTCTGGAGAGTGCTGCGAACAGGCCATACGCCGAAATTGCGTCTTTGGGAAGAAAGGTGATAAACTTGAAAGGGATGTGGGTTATGAAATTTGGTCGACGTATTTGTAGGGGCAACCCTCTGTGGTTGCCCTGGGCAGGCACGAAGGCCTGCCCCTACGATGGATCGCCTTTGTTAAAGACAGCGTTGGTTCTTCTGCTGGTAACAAGCGCAGGGGTGTCAGCGGCCCGGATAAAGGAGAGAACGGTAAAAACAGTCATCTGGGACACACTGTCACCTTTTGTCAATACCGTCGATTTCCGGGATAGAAGCAGTTGGAAACCTGTCCCTACCGACCTGCTTCGCCTTGAACTCGACCCATTAGCTGCCTTTTCGGACCCGGGTTACTATGGGAGAGAATACGATTTCAAAGGGGATTGTGTAGTAGAGAATGAGCACTTAACCGCCGTGTTCTGGTCAGGAAAAGCAAGAGTAGTCATCTACTCGAAGGCAGATTCGATTGAGAAGAAAATGGAATTTGTTCCTCTTCAACTAAAAGGAGGGCCGGCGAGAATTACTTCCTGCAGCATATTGCAGAATACGGGGGACGAAGCGGCTTTGGAAGTTTCTTTTGCTGCCCAAAAAACAAAAGAGAGCTTGTCTGCCATTATTGCGTTCGGCAAGTCTGAGATTATCGAGATTAGACCCGCTGAGAGCTCCAGGGGAATAAGCATCCTCGGTCCAATCGAGTATGGTATAGTGCCCGGTTTCATTGGTGATGACCTCATATTTAATCCCGGAGAATATCCTTCGATGAGTACGCTTTGTGTTCCTTCAGAAAATATTTTACTGGGATTACTTAAGGGAGAGAACAACGTGCTGGTCCTTACCTGGCCGGAGGGAAAGCAACAGGTGAAGCTCGTGCTGGGAGAGCCGCGAGAACCACGCCTCTTCGAATCTGTTGACTTGAAGCATGACGGCAGGAGTATTTATCTTACCCTGTTGAGCGCGCCGGGTGTCTGGCATAAAGAGCGGTTATTGCCTTCTTATCTGGAACGGGACGTAGCTATCAACTGGAAAAGACCTTTTTCCGCCAAGTGGAAGACACAATTACTTGAAGCCGGGGTGAAAACTACTTATAAATTCAGAGAATCTAAAAACAAGATCTGGCGGGCTATAACAGGTAACTATACCTATCCCGTCTGGTTTGAAGGAGAGAATACTTTCTACCGTCTTGGTAAAAAAATACCACCTAAGGGAGAATCCATCATCTATTTTCTGGAGAGAAAAAATACTCCCGTCTGGGTTTCTACTCCCGTTGATATTATGAAGGAAACCTTAGGCAGGCAGGTATGTGATACTATACTTGACCTTGCAGGTCGCAAGCTGCGCAGCCATCATAGAAGAGCAGGCCTGGGCATTCGTCGTGCTGCCACGTGTGGGTGTACTGCAGCAATAGAAGTAGTTTTTAAGGCAGGCCGGGAAGTAGAGAAGAAAGAGTATGTCGCCGAAGCGGTGGATGATATGGTCTACTTTGTCACCCGGCATGTCGAGAGAATC
>DUZJ01000141.1 GCA_013349615.1 Planctomycetota bacterium
GGTCCGCTCTAATACGTCGATGTACTTTGCTTCGCCGCCGGACAGGAACATCCGGTGGTTCCACATAACGTTGCCGATAGCGGCACACGTCTCACAGTAAGCCGTCTCGTTGGGCAGCTCGTAGTTATCCCCGAACGCCTCACCCGAACCTCTGGCCCCGATACCGCCCGTCAGATACAGCTTTTTGCTGACGACATTCTCCCAAATCCGGTTCGCTGCCCTCCGATAACTTTCATCGCCCGTAAGTGCCGCCACGTCCGCCATCCCGCAATACATATAAGAGGCGCGGACCGCGTGCCCTACAGCTTCACTCTGCTCAACCACCTTTTGATGTGACTGATGATATGCGTTCCCGCCCGGACCGCGGGTATCAAGAAAGAATTTAGCGAGCTTTAAGTATTTTTTGTCTCCGGTGGCACGGTACAGCCGGGCCAGACCCATCTCAATTATCTGGTGCCCGGGCGCGGTCTCGTTCTTACCCGGCCCGAACACCGTATCTAAAAACTCGGCGTTTTTAATCGCAACATCCAGCAGGCTTCGTTTGCCGGTGGCCTGGTAATGCGCCACGGCCGCCTCATATAAATGGCCCATATTGTAAAGTTCGTGACTGCCTCCCAATTTTGACCACCGTTCTTTGCCGTACCAGTTAATCAGCTTCTGTGATTTATTCGTACGACAGGTAAACAGGTACCCGTCCTCCTCCTGCGCAGCGGCAATCTTGACAATCAGCTCGTCCAGGTATTTCTCCAGCTTCTTATCAGGATGCACGCTCAATGAGTACGAAGCGCCTTCAAGAATTTTATACGGGTCCGTATCGTCGAAGGGATAGTTGGCGCGATGCTCCCCTTCCATAAGGCCGCCCGCTATGGCGAAATTGTCGATTCGCCCCGTCTCTTCGCACTTGCCGAAAGCGTAAGGAATCGAAACTTTCCGGTTCGTTTCAATACGCTGAGACCAGAAATCATCCGTAACCTTAACATCAGTAAAGGATACCGGCTCAATAGGATAGTCCTTCTTCATCTTTTGACCCGAGACGTTACTGCGGGTCTGGCCCTCGCACCCCTGAATGAGCATTCCCAGACAAACCCCCAACATCACTATCAGTTTGGTTATGCGTTTTGCGTTCATAATAATCCCTTTCCAGTTTCGTTTGACTGTATGTTGAAACAATGATTGTAAGCAAACTCACGAGAAATGCAACTCAATAATGTCTTTGTCGCTCAGGACGTGATTTTGCTGGACGTTTTGCCCGGCATAAACCCCCGCCCCCCATATCCGTGCGAACTTGAGTTTACCCGCCAATTCACGGTGGATAGCGCCGGCTAAGTCCATAACGTTTGAACCGGCCGGCAGCGTGAATGGGTCGCTCATATCCGCGGGCTTGCCCGGCGGTTTGGCGTAAATGCGGATGATGCCTAACAAGCTAAAAAACGTCGCAGACAGTTTCTCAAGGCCTTCGCCGGTTTTAGTCGAAATCTGCACGAACTTAAACGGATATTTGCACGATTGTTTCAGCTTGTCAACAGCGCCGGTTTTGGCAATGTCGCTTTTGGTGCAAATACAAAAGGCCTTTTTAGCCAGGGCGTTACCGTGTTCGTCCACGGCCGATGTCTCCGCATCGATAAGCAGGTTCCTCGATTCGAGAAAGTCCAGACAGATGCGTAACTGCTCGCCGACATCGCCGGATTGGTCGATAACGATGCCGATTACATCGCAGTTGCGGTATGTCCCCACCTGGCCCGGAGCGATGTAGTCGGCGGTAATCGGCGGCGTATCGACCAGTTGGATTGGAACGTCCTCGAACGTCACCATTCCGGGTACAGGGGCGGTGGTTGCGAAGGGAAAATCGGCAACGTTGACTTTTGCATTGGTCAGGGCCGCAACGATGGAGCTTTTGCCGCTGTTCGGCGTGCCCAAAAGGACAATCTGGCCTGAGCCGCTTCGCGGAACGTGGAAGATATCGACGTGTGTGGCACCACGCTTCTTTGCAGGAGCCTCTCTTAGTTTGCTTAGTTTCCGCCGCAGGTCCGCACGCAGATGGTCAGTGCCTTTGTGCTTGGGCATTACGCGAAGCATCTGCTCGAGCGCCAGGATTTTCTCCTCAGCGGTCGTCGCCTCACGAAACCACTTCTCGGCCTTGAAATATTCTGGTGTTAAATTCGCAGGCATAATTTTGACCGTAATTTACCAGATAAACCTCTCAAAATCAAATCACAAGGCCGGCCGGCTTTAGACGGAACGCCCAAGCCGGCTGAAACACCCTGCTTTATCTTGTTATCCCGTCTGATTTTTCTTTGTGCCTGGGTGCCTTTGTGGCAAAAGAACTGTTATCCTGTCTAAAAACTCTCTGCGCTCTCCGCGTCCTCCGCGGTAAAAAAATCTGTGCAATCTGTTGCGGAGAAAAATCGAAAAAAAACATTTGCAAAAAAGTTGCGTGCCTTGTATAATTGGTTCTATGAGCATAAATTGCACAATTCGCTGTCACTTTGAGGGCCTTCTCGGCCTTAGCCTGCTCCTGCGCCGTTAGGCGCAGAAACCCTTTACAATCACAAAATCCAGTAAACCCTTCTTTTTTGATAAATTCGTGGCAATTTAACGCCAATTGGGGCATAATCAACCGCGATTAGCCAAAGTTTTTGACAAGATTTACAGGATTATCATGTTTATCCTGTCTGAAATTGGAGAAAAAACAGATGTCTAAAGAAAAAATAATAATCTTCGATACGACGTTACGTGACGGAGAGCAGGCAGCCGGGACCCGGTTGGGGGCCAGAGAGAAGCTGGAAATCGCCCGCCAGTTGGCCCGGCTGAAAGTCGATGTTATAGAAGCGGGATTTCCCGCCTCCTCCCCGGAAGATTTCGAGGCTGTCCGCCTGATATCGCAGCAGATTGAAGGCCCCGTCGTCTGCGGCCTCACCCGGGCCATAGCAGAGGACATCGAAATCTGCCAAAAAGCGCTGGCCAAAGCCAGGCGGTTCCGCATACATACGGGTATCGGCGTCTCCGAGATTCACATCGTGGGAAAATTCGCAGATGATAAGTACGGCAAGACGATGGGTGAAAAGCAGGCGACCATCCTGAAGATGGCCGTCGATGCCGTCAAGCACACCGCCCAATATACCAGTGACATAGAATTCTATGCTGAAGACAGTGGCCGGGCCGACAGGGGTTTTCTTTATGAGATTCTCGAAGCCGTGATTGATGCGGGCGCCACTACCGTCAATATCCCCGATACGACGGGTTATTCCATACCCGAACAGTACGGCTCTCTTATCCGTGATATACGGGCCAACGTGCCGAATATTGAAAAAGCGACAATCAGCGTGCACTGCCATGACGATTTGGGGATGGCGGTGGCCAATTCGCTGGCCGGCGTCAAAAACGGAGCGCGACAGGTGGAAGGGACTATCAACGGCGTCGGCGAACGGGCCGGCAACGCGGCCATCGAAGAGGTGGTTATGGCTATCCATACGCGCCGCGATTTCTTTGAAGAGGTTGAAACCGGCATCAATACCCGCGAGTTCTACCGAACCAGTCGAATGATAGCGGATCTGTTAGGTATGCCGGTTCCAGCCAATAAGGCGATTGTGGGGCGCAATGCCTTTGCCCACAGCTCCGGGATTCACGTGGACGGATTTCTGAAGAAGCGGGAAACGTATGAGATTATGCGGCCTGAGACTATCGGTCTGGCCGAGAGTCGTGTCGTTCTGACGGCGCGTACGGGACGTCACGGCCTTCGACATCGCCTTGAAGAAATGGGATATACATTGAGTAAAGAAGAGATGGAGAAGACATACGAGCGGTTTTTGGCCGTCGCCGACAAGAAAAAAGAGGTCTTCGACGAGGACCTTGCCGCGATAATCAGTGACGAGATTCACCTGATAGAACAAACTTACGAGCTGCTGTACATGCACGTTGCCTGCGGGACCGGCACACTGCCTACGGCGAGCGTAAAAATAAAAACTAAAGATGAAACCAGACAGGCGGCGGCGTGCGGGGACGGGCCGGTCGATGCGGCTTATGAAGCCATAAGGGAAGCCACCGGCCAATCGCCCAAGCTGGAAAGCTACTCCATAAGGGCAGTCACCAGCGGTAAAGAGGCGCTCGGCGAAGCCACCGTCAGAATCAGCGAAAACGCCCGAACCTTCGTCGGCAGGGGCATCTCCACGGATATCATCGAGGCGAGCGCAAGGGCCTATGTCGATGCCATCAACAGAATGGTCTCGGCACAGGAAAAAGGCGGACAGCCGGAAACAAAAGCAGAACTATAAACTTATAAATTCGAAACACGAAACCGGAAATCCGAAACAAATTCGAATGACAGAAACTCTAAATTCGAAACGGAGAAGCAAAAACCAATGGGAATGACGATTACCGAAAAGATATTAGCGAAAGCGACCGGCAAAGAAAAAGTCGTGCCGGGTGAGCTTATCAATGCAAATATTGACGTTGTTTTGTTTATTGATGTCACGGGGCCGCCGGCTGTTTCGATGTTGGCTGAGAAGGGAATGGATAAAGTATTCGACAAAGAAAAAATCGTTGTAACGCCCGACCATTTTCAGCCGGCCAAGGACATCAAAAGCGCCGAGCTTCACAAGCGACTCGATGAGTGGGCGAGGCGGCACAATATAAAATACTATTATAAAATAGGCAGGGCCGGTGTCTGTCACGCACTGCTGCCGGAGCAGGGGCATATTCGGCCCGGCGAAGTCATCATCGGGCCGGATTCGCACACGTGCACATACGGGGCGTTTGCGGCCTTCGGCACAGGGGTCGGCTCGACGGACCTGGCGGCGGCAATCGCGACAGGCCGGCTTTGGTTCAAGGTGCCGGCCTCGATGAGGTTCATTCTCAATGGTTCGCTCGGGCCGGGTGTTTATAGTAAGGACGTTATCCTGACCGTAATTGCAAGAATCGGGGTTGACGGCGCGCTTTATAGGGCGATGGAGTTTGTCGGGCCGACACTGGCAGAGATGTCAATGGAGGCGAGAATGACGATGACGAATATGGCAATCGAAGCCGGCGGCAAAAACGGCATAATCGGATTCGACAAGGAAACAGAACAATATCTTGACGAGCATCTAAAAGACAAAACCGATTACACCATATATGAATCTGATGAGGATGCTGAATATGTGAGAGTGGAGGAATTTGATTGTTCGATAATCGAGCCGATGGTTGCCCTGCCGCATCTGCCAGGTAATGGCGTCCCCATCAGCGAATGCGCCGGCAAAACGATGGACCAGGCCTATATCGGAAGCTGCACGAATGGGCGAATCGAGGACCTGCGAATTGCCGCGAAAATCCTTAAAGGAAAGCAGGCCGCCATCCGAACGATAGTCGTGCCGGCCACGCCGACTATCTGGAAGCAGGCGAATGACGAAGGCCTGTTCGATATCTTCTATGAGGCCGGATGTGTAATAGCAGCGCCGACCTGTGGGGCGTGCCTCGGCGGATTTATGGGTGTATTAGCCGCCGGCGAGAAGTGCGTGAGCACAACCAACAGAAACTTTATAGGCAGAATGGGGCATCCGGAAAGCCAGGTTTTCTTGGCCAGCCCGGCCACCGCGGCAGCAAGCGCGATAGAAGGGAAGTTAGAAGACCCAAGAAAATATTTGTAGCAGTTTAAGTTATGGATGAAGTTAAAAAACCATCAATGCAAAGTGCTATTCTAATAACGCTGGCAGCATTGCTCGATCTGTTAGCTTCATTTATGATGGCTGCCAGTAATACTAAATCTGAACTCCTGATGACTTTTGTGTTGTGTGAAATAATTATGATAGCTTGTGCAGTTGCTGCTTGGGTCAATTATTTTAAGAGATATGTAAATTTTGCAATCGAACAAAAATTGAGAGAGAATAACAAGAAATCAGAAGATTAATAGAGGTTCATTATGGGAAGGGCGCATGTATATAAAAGAGACCATACAAATACCGATGAGATAATACCGGCCAGGTACTTAAATACCGATGATGAAGCTGAGCTGGCGAAGCACTGTCTTGAGGATTTGGACAAAGACTTTGTTAGTAAGGTCAGGCCAGGGGACATAATCGTTGCCGGTGAGGACTTTGGCTGCGGCTCATCCAGAGAGCACGCGGTCTGGGCCATTCGTGGTGCGGGCGTGCAGGCTGTCATCGCCAAGTCCTTTGCCCGAATATTCTATCGCAACGCCATCAATAACGGATTCTATGTAATCGAATCACCTGATGGACTGGAAAAAATCAACGACGGCGATGAGCTGGAAATCGATTACAAGGCAGGCGTGATTAAAAACATAACAGCCGGTATCGATATCAAGTTTAATCCGCTGCCGGACTTTGCACTTGAAATTATCAATAACGGTGGCTTATTAGAGCATATAACGAAACAGCAGAAATAATAATCTTTTCTGTATTTACAAGATGAAGGGTGATTTTATGAACAGGCGTGATTTTTTGAAGGCCGTCGGATTGGGTGCGGCGGCGATGGCGCTGCCGGGATGCGCGAGTGCGGGACAGGCAACAGGAGAAGCGGCTAAGCGAAAACCGAATTTTGTTTTCATTCTCATCGACGATATGGGCTGGATGGATGCCGGCTGTTACGGGAGCAAATACTACGAGACCCCAAACATCGACAAACTCGCTAAAGAAGGTATACTCTTTACCGATGCCTACGCAGCCAATCCGCTTTGCTCACCCACACGTGCCAGCATACTTACGGGTAAATACCCAGCTCGCCTGAAAATTACTACCCCCGCCGGTCACTTACCGAAACTCCCAGCCGAGAGGCCCCTACTTGCCAAACAGGGGCCGCTGTGGCAAAGAATTATTACGCCTGTCAGCCGTCGTTACCTGCCTCTGCAAGAGTACACGATTGCGGAGGCCCTGAAAGAAGCGGGTTATAAAACCGGATTTATCGGTAAATGGCACCTTGGCAAGGATTCGATGTACTGGCCGGACAACCAAGGCTTTGATGTTAATGTTGGTGGAGCAGGTAATCCGGGGCCTCCGAGCTATCACAGCCCCTACCGACTAAATAATCTCAAGGACGGGCCAAAAGGTGAATACATTACCGACCGGCTCACGGACGAGGCTGTTAAATACATCGAATCCAACCGGAAGAATCCGTTTTTATTATTCCTCTGGCATTTCGGGGTACACGGGCCCTGGGGACATAAAGAAGAGGTCACCAAACGTTACGCAAATAAAAAAGACCCCCGCGGCAAACAGAACAATCCCATCATGGCTTCGATGCTGAAGAGTATCGACGAAAGCGTCGGCCGTGTGATGGACAAACTCGATGAATTGAAACTTAACGAGAACACAATTGTAATATTCTTCTCGGATAACGGAGGCAATACCCACAGTCGCATCGGGCCGGATGAACTGGCTCCGACCAACAACTATCCCCTTCGCGGCGGAAAGGCAACCATTTATGAAGGCGGAACGCGTGAACCGCTGATTGTCCGCTGGCCGGGCGTCGTAAAGCGAGGTTCACGATGCTCTGAAGTTGTCAGCAGCGTCGATTTCTATCCAACAATACTGGAAATGAGCGGCGTAAAACCAAAACCAGAACAGAAACTCGACGGCGAAAGCATCGTGCCGTTACTAAAACAGTCGGGCAAACTGAAACGCAAAGCCATCTTCTGTCATTTCCCGCACAATACGCCGGCTACCGGCAATATTGCAGGCACATACGTACGCAGCGGCGATTGGAAACTGATTCGCTTTTATTACAAGGGAAAAGGTGGAAAACATCGCTATGAATTGTACAATCTGGACGAAGATATCAGCGAGACAAATAATTTGGCAGTTAAGTATCCACAAAAAGTAAAACAACTTGATGAGCTCATTGAGGGGCATTTGAAAAAAACAGGGGCGTTAGTACCCATACCAAATCCAAGGTATGACCCAAATGCCAAGCCGACCGAAAAACAACCACGAACCAATAGAAAACAAAGACCACAAAGGAGAAATACCAGGTAATATAGCGAGGATACAGCAAAACTACAAAAGCAACTATCTGAAAGAAAATGATTATGGCCGATAAGAACAAACTGACCAGGCGTGATTTTTTGAGGGCCATCGGATTTGGTGCGGCGGCGATGGCTCTACCGGGATGCGCAAGTGCGGGGCAGCAAGCGACAAAATCAGGCAAGCGGAAAAGAGGACCGAATTTTGTTTTCTTTCTAATTGACGATTTGGGCTGGATGGACGTCGGCTGTTATGGGAGCAGTTTCTATGAGACGCCGAACATAAACCGGCTGGCCGGTAAAGGTATGCGCTTTACCGATGCTTACGCGGCGTGTCCGGTCTGCTCGCCGACGCGTGCGAGCATAATGACCGGCAAGTATCCGGCAAGGCTGGGTATAACCCAATGGATTGGAGGCAGCAACAAACCGACCGAGTACCAGCACTATATGGCCCTGGAGGAGGTGACGATAGCGGAGGCATTGAAAGAAGCCGGCTATGCGACGGGCTTTGTAGGCAAATGGCACTTAGGTAATAAACCTTATTATCCTGAGCATCAGGGCTTCGATATCAATATAGGCGGCGATTCTTCCGGTGCGCCGCCGACATACTTCTATCCCTACAAAAGGCGTAACCGGGCTTTGGAGACTTTGCCGGCCGGCGGTGAGGAAGGTGAGTATCTAACGGACCGGCTGACCGATGAGTCGCTGAAGTTTCTGGAAGCGAACAAGGACAGGCCTTTTCTTCTTTATCTTTCGCACTATGCGGTGCATACTCCCATAGAGTCGAAGCAGGAGTTGATAGCGAAGTATAAGGAAAAAGCAGAGAAGCTGCCCGGCACAGATGGGCCAAAGTTTGTGCCGGTGTACGGCAGGTACAAAACCAGGCAGGTGCAGGACCATCCGGTTTTTGCGGGGATGGTGCAAAGCGTGGATGAAAGCGTCGGCCGAGTTATGGCCAAACTGGAAGAATTAGGCGTGGCGGACAACACGGTTGTTATATTTATGTCCGACAACGGTGGGCTTTCGACCGTGCCGCGGGAGGCGCCGACGAGCAATCTGCCGCTTCGGGCTGGTAAAGGGTGGCTTTACGAAGGCGGGATCCGCGAGCCGATGATAATCAAGTGGCCCGGCGTGGTTAAAGAGGGGAGTGTATGCAGCGAGCCGGTGATAAGCACGGATTTCTACCCCACTATGTTAGAGATGGCGGGACTGCGGCTAAAGACCAGGCAACACGTTGACGGTGTAAGCCTCGTGTCACTGCTTAAGGGCAAGGGCAAGCTGAGTCGCAAGGCAATTTACTGGCATTACCCGCACTACCACGGCAGCGGTAACAGGCCGAGCGGAGCCATACGGGCGGGCGATTATAAACTCGTCGAGTGGTATGAGGACAATCGCGTTGAACTGTATAATCTTAAAAATGATATTGGTGAAAAACACGACCTCGCAAAAAAAATGCTGGAAAAGACGGACCAGCTTCGGTCGATGCTGCACAGGTGGCGAAGGCAAATGAAGGCCAGAATGCCGGCGTCAGGTCCACGGGAAGATTTCGAGATGTGGCAGGATGTCCGGCAAAAACAACAGGCGAATAAATAATAATTTCGTTACGACAAGGAGAAACAGAAGTGTATAAGATTGCTGTGATACCCGGTGACGGGACGGGGCCGGAAGTAACGGCCGAAGCGCTAAAGGTGTTAAAAGCCGCTGCGGACACGTTCAATTTCAAAGTGGATTTGACCGAATTCGATTTTGGCGGTGAAAGATACAAAAGAACGGGCGAGACCCTCCCCGACAGCGCCATCGAAGAGCTTCGCAAATTCGATACAATCCTGTTAGGCGCAATCGGCCATCCCGAAGTGGCGCCGGGGATTCTTGAAAAGGGGATACTCTTAAAGGCCCGCTTTGGATTAGACCAATATATAAATTTACGGCCGGTCAAGCTCTACCCGGGAGTGGAAACTCCCTTAAAGGACAAAGGGCCGGGCGATATAGACTTCGTTGTCATTCGAGAAAATACCGGCGACCTCTACACGGGCACCGGCGGATTTACAATGAAAGGAACACCCAACGAAGTGGCTGTTCAGTCCGCTGTCTATAACCGCTTTCAGGTCGACCGCTGTTTGAAATACGCATTCGAATACGCGCGCAAGTACGGCAAAAAGGCACGCGGCAAGGGAGATAAAAACACGTTGGCTCTCTGCGGAAAGACCAACGTGCTAACGTATATCTACGACTTGTGGGAACGCGCCTTTCACGAAATGGGCGAAGCGGAATATCCCGATATCGAAAGGCAATACTATCACGTTGATGCTACGTGTATGTGGATGGTCAAAAATCCCGAATGGTTCGACGTCATCGTGACTGGCAATATGTTCGGCGACATCATCACCGACCTCGGGGCGATGGTTCAGGGCGGTATGGGCATCGCGGCAGGCGGAAATATCAATCCGGAAGGCGTTAGTATGTTCGAGCCGATAGGCGGAAGCGCACCGAAATATACGGGCAAAGGCGTTATAAATCCCTTAGCGGCTATTTGCGCAGCCCAAATGATGCTTGAGACTCTCGGTGAAGAAAAGGCGGCAGAGGTAGTGGAAAAAGCTGTAATGTTTGTAACGGCCAACAGGATAAAATCACTTCAGGCCGGGCGAATGGGTTACTCGACCAGCGAAGTTGGCGACCTCGTTGTTGAAAAAGTCGCGGGATAAAAAATACTTAACCACGGATTGTAAGAATTGATGTGGATTAGCACAGACACCGTCCCGAGCATTGTCGAGGGTTCTATTATTCTTAACAGATTTTTCTTGCGATTTTTCATCAACATTTGGGGTCTGGGAATCGCCTTATTATTTCGCGCGGGTTATTGTTTAGGTGCGGTGGGAGAGGAGATTGTATAACTGCTATTTTGATTGAAAAGCCCGTCTCTTCAGGCTTTGTCCCAGCCTTTGACCTTTTCACGTAACTGAGTGACAACATCGTCTTTGTCTTCGTAGACAACGTAAAGGCGAAACATTTGAAAAAAGTAATTTGCATATTTGACAACAAGACTGTGTTCAATATCCATCAGAGAGGTTGGTTCCTCGTCATCACCAACGAATATCTTTATATCCTCTTCTTCCTCTTCAGATGCCTTCTCTTTGATTTGATCAGGTTTCATCTGGGCCGCCTGACCAAACGTTGGTCCTTTGTGGTGTTTCACAATTGTAGATTTTGGCTCGCAAAGTAAAAACTGTTGAAGGGGAATTTGAAATTCATCCGCAAGGTCTCTTAGCTTTGCCTTGCAGTTCTGAATAAACGTTTTGCCAGCATGGTACTGACTCTCTGTTTCTTCGCAAACCGGCACTTTCTTCAGCAGTGCCGGAGGCCTTCGGCTTTGTATAGACTTTGCCAGCGCACGGACGACGCTGTCTTCATCATCAACAGCCCTTTGGATAATGTTATCTACAAAGGCATCCGTAAACATACGCAGGTCTCCCGACGTAACTAAATTCTTGACTGCCTCCCCGTCAGTTGGGACCCCATAATGTTCACCGTCTCGGTCCCTCAGACGTCTCAACAACTGCCGACAAGCCTCCTCCATACCGTAGATTGTCTTATGATAATAAACCGTGCGCTGCATGAAGAACCGAGCAAGGAGGAAATGCTCCACTGCAGGAAGCGCCTTATCCGAAAAACCAACCACTTTCTGTGGGCTTACTTTCAGGTTGTTGAGTAGATAATTGATATCGATGTGTCCATAGGGAACACCTGTAGCATAGGAATCTCGAAGCAAGTAGTCCCACCTGTCTATATCGAAACTGCTGTGAATAAGTTTGCTCAACTGGGCATCTGCCGCTTTAGATCGCGTAAAGATATCGGCCACTGCTTTGGCACGCTCTTCACCACCGATGGCTTTCACCAAATCATCCTGACCAGTAGCGATGAGCGAGCCGACTTCTTCATGTTCCGGATACTTGCTTTTTCTTGCGTCTATTTCTTTTACAGTTGGTTCCACTCCTTCGACTTCTTTTTCAATCAGTCTAACGTCATCAAGCTTCTCCATTAAATGCGAATATGGATAATGGCCAATATCGTGCAGTAGTGCGGCAAGCCTCAAATTTTCTTCAACGTCCTGTCCAAAATTGATTCTATTTTCCTCAGCTGCTCGAATAATCCTTATCATTGTACCCAAAGCGCCGATACTGTGAGCAAACCTGGTATGTGTGGCAGTTGGATATACCAACTGGGCCATCGCCAACTGTTTAAGTTGGCGCAGGCGTTGAAAGGATGGAGTGTCGATGACTTGAACTTCGCGGTTTGTCAGGGGGATATTACCGTGAATCGAATCGACAATATGTTTAGCAGAGTCATCATGCTGCGAGGAGACCATAATCTATAAGCTCCCTCAGCGCATCTTGAACTTCCTCCTCACTGAAATTCTTCTTAAAACGCTCCAATGTCTCGGCAATCTCTCTCGCATCATTTTGACGGACCTGTCTTCGATTAACCAGAAAGTGGACCGACGCCAATAGCTCAAGTTTTTGCCTGATATGTGCTCTTTCACCTTTTGGGATGAGATTTTGCAATTTTTTAAGTCGCTCTGACGAATCGTCGTCCAATTTCCACCCTTCTGAATCATCAATGCCTTGGTTGCGTTCATAGCCAATGGCATACTCGTCTCGAGTCAGTGAGGGACTATACGGGCCATGAAGATACCAATGATAGTAGTATCCCAGGTTGACTCCCTTTGCTTGCGCAAGATAAACGGCTTTTTGTAGTATTAAACGGTCCTCAAAGGTGTCAATTCGAAAAGGCAGTTTTAATCCATCGACGGTCAATTTAAGTCCAATCTGCTGCCGATCCATAATAACACTCCCAAAATAAAGATTAAGCCAAGATTTGAAGCTTTTTTTTGATAATACATATTTTTTATCGACCAATCAATGCTATTTATATTATTTTTTACAAATATTGCTGAAAGTTCTTGGGCGCAATGGCATAACAAAGACCAGTAGCCCTTTTAAGCTCTAATCCTCCATATTCGAACAACACGCTACACAAAGTTTGCTAATCCGTCGGCGTCCAAAATCCGGACGGTTCGATACAGTAATAGATCACGGCAAGGGCCTATTTAGTACGAGACGGGTGTGGATTAGTGGTTATTCCGGAGGGGGAAATTGAGGTCTTCAAAGTTCTTATGATACTTTCGGGCGGCTTTGTTTCGCAGGGGGCGGACAGGCTCCGGCCTGCGGGGACAAGGGAAGTTTAATACTGCGAACTCCTTGTGATGGATAGTCGTTAGTCGTTTGTATATAGTATTTAGTGAGGGAAATTGAGTACGGCAAATTCCTTGTGATGAATTCATGAATCGTGAAGTATGGATGAGAAGGGGGGAGGGAAGAGGGATTAGGCAATGGCCTCCCGCCTTCGTTGAGGTTCGGCCGTTTTTTTTAAGAAAAAAGTCGGATTTTTATTGTATATTTCGCCAGAGTCTGGTATAATGCAAAACGCCATAGAGATGGCAGATTAGCGGAGAACCGCACGTCTTAGTATCAGCAGATACACGCAAAAATAAGTTCAAATTCAAAGGAAACTACGAACTATGAACAATGAACTACTCACAAGCATCGAAAATCCAACTTTAGCTCA
>DUZJ01000115.1 GCA_013349615.1 Planctomycetota bacterium
ACCACGCAGGATAAGCTGCCGGGTCGGAAAGGTCGGCGTGCGAGTCAATATCCCAAAGCTGTGGTATATGCCAGGTGTTCCAGATGTAGCCGGCAAGCCTGTACGTAGCCGGGTCGTTGACGTCGACTGATTTATAGTCCGCCCGTTCGAGCCCCGTCTGTCCCGACTGATATGTCTGTGGGTTATCATTTGGCGGAACAATCGTTTCAAGCCCTGATTTGTGTTCCCGCAAGGCGAGGTCCCTCCAATACAGATATTCGGTATTGTCGATGGTTTTGTATGATTTAAGTTTGTTTTTCCAGTCCGCCGGCCTGCCGGGCAGGTTCACCAGGATGCCGTCAAATTCGTATCTTTGCTGCAATTCAACGAGGGCGTTGGCAAAGGTTTCAGAATCGAACCAGATTTCCGAAGGACGGTAGTCGCAGTGTAAGAAATAGTGTCCGAGTGCAAGCTGGCACATCACCGGAACTCGGTCCGGCTTTCTATGATTCATTGCCGCTAATACGCGCTGTTTTGAATTCATACTTTTTTCTCTCTTCAAATAACGCTAACTTTTGTTGAGCAGTACCTTCATTTCTTCGGTGAATAATGTAGCCATTGAGGCTTATTATACACGGTGACCGTAGTCAAATACAGGTTTGGCTGAAAAGTTAATCTTTGCATTAGCCAAACAGATTTACTAATATAGTGTGGTTGTTAGGTTTAGGGTACATAGTTTCTGTCGAATAAGGCTAAACCCCGTTAGAAATTCCAAGGCGGGTAAGAATACCCCCCAAAAAGCGAAGATTTCTAACGGGGGTAAAAGGAGGAAAAAATTATTATTATGAAACGAAACAAACTACTTTTATCAATTTGTTTGCTGGGCATTCTTGCAGTATCCACAACGGATACCCTTTCTGCTCAATCCCGGACGCCGGCAGCAAAGGTCGTATTAGCTAATGATATTGTTCGTTTCGAGTTTGAAGCTGAACGTATGGGAGTTGCTGCTATGGTGGACCTGGCTGAAAAGGTAAATCACATTCAAACGATTGATGGAAAACATACGCTCTGGGAGCTTACCTTTTGCCAGGGTAATCAGAAACGAAGCCTGTCGAGTACGCAAGTGCCCTGCGGTTCTTATGATATGAAAGAACTTTCTGATGGGCTCAAGCGAGCAACTTTTGAATGGCCTAATGTGGACCTGGATAAAGAGAAACGGGTTGTCAGCGTACGGGTAACAGTCGACCTGCCTCGAAACTCCGGTATAGCCGAATGGCGAATATGGGTCGACAACGACTCCAATATATGGGGTCTTTATGAAGTTGACTTCCCGAAATGCAGCGGATATTTGAAATCGGGGGAATATGACATTGCCGTACCCAGACGTAACTTTGGCAAGCTATTTAAAAAATGTAATAAAAGAATGTCGTACAAATATCCTCATGGCGGGTCAATGCCGATGCAGTTTATGTGCGCAATGAAGCGCACAGCGTCCCAAAGCGGAGGAACGAATGCGGTCTATATGGCCGCCCACGACCCAAGGGCTTGGGACAAAAGTTTTACCATAGAGCCCGGCAAAGAGTTTTATATAAGAACAAACGTTGAAAATATGGCGGTCCCCGGCTCTGACCATAGGGACCCATTCCCGGTAATGATGGGAGTGTACCGTGGAAGCTGGATGCAGGGTGCCAAGACTTACCGTAAATTCGCCGTTACTGCTCCCTGGACATCCGAGGGGAAAGTTTCGCAGCGCATGAGTATGCCGAAGGCACTCAAGGACATCGGATTATGGATGCTGGTAGGCAACTATATCGGCCCGGAAAAAGGAACTCTGGAAGAAAAGAACAAGCCACTGATTGATGCACAGAAGTATTTTGAAGTCCCCACCGCCGCCCACTGGTATAATTGGCACGCCATCCCGTTTGATACTCACTACCCACACTATTTCCCGACCAAGCCCGGTATCTCAGAGCAGGTACGCGACCTGGTGTCAAAAGGTCTTGTCATTATGCCTTATATCAACGGCAGGATTATTGATGTTTCTAACGATGACTTTGATGAATATTTGCCTTATTGTGCCAAAAACCGGATGGGAAAGCATTATGTAGAAACTTACGGAAACAAGGTAATGCAGGCCCCTATGTGCTGCTATACGGAATTCTGGCAGGATAAAGTTACAAAGATTGTTGAGCGTCTGGCAAAAGAGGTCGGTGTTAATGCCGTTTATATCGACCAAATAGCTGCCGCAAGCCCTGTCCTTTGTTTTGACAAATCACATGGCCATCCGCTCGGCGGCGGCTGCTGGTGGGTGGATGGTTATCGAAAGATGCTAAAGAAGGTTCAGAAGATTGCTCACAGTAACGGCAGAAACATGATTATAACCACAGAATGCGCTGCAGAACCCTTTATGGATGGTATTGATGCTTTCCTTATATGGATAAAGCCGGATGAGCGTTCCATCCCCATGATAACAGCGGTATATTCAGGCTACAGCATTTATTTTGGCAGCCCGGCATGGTTTCAGCACGGCGACCGAGCCTGGATTATGGCACAAGGGCGGGCCTTCCTCTGGGGAAGCCAGAACGGATGGATGGGCCTGGAGTTATTCAAACCGGAACATGCCAGGAAAGCCGCCTACCTCAAGAAGATTGGAAAGTACCGAGTTGCCGCCAAAAAATTCCTTACTTTTGGAGAACTGGTTGAGCTTATAGAGCCGACAAACAACGTTAAGACCATCACAGAAACCTGGCCTGACCACGGGAATCATCCCCGAACCGCTACCCTTCCCAGTATACAAGGAGCTATCTGGAAGGCCGAAGACGGAACGCTGGGTATCTTCATCGCGAACTATCTTGAGAAAAATAATACTATAGAATTTGAGATTGACCCGGCCAGGTATGGCTTAAACGCTGCTTCTTTCGGTTATACTGTCACTGGGGTCCAGCCTGAAGGAAATCATATCGAAGAAGAAGCTCGGCAAGGAGTTCTCAACCGAAGCGAAGAATTGGGTCCCTGGGAAATACGCATCCTCGAAATTCGAGCTGCTTGGCCCAAATACACTGTGACTTCCGACTATACAGCCCGAAAAGTCGAAGGCTGGAAGGTTCTCGTCAACACCGAGCTATTATCCGAGTAGGGGCAGGCCTTTGTGCCTGCCCAGGGCGACCACACGGGGTCGCCCCTACGTGCGAGAAGATTATTCTTGAACGCAAACAATATAACAGTAGAATTGTGCTGAATTTATTGTCAATCTCAGTTTCTTAACTTGTGGGACGGCCATCCTGGCCGTGATTCACGCGCTGGAATCACGTGATACATTTGTGTTAGTGAAACATAGAATATTGAAAGGTAACAAATGGGTTTTCAAACTCTGGATTGGATTGCGATATGTATGTATTTTGGCCTTCTTCTGGTTGTCGCCTGGTGGGTAATCCTTAGGCGGAGGGACACTGCCGACGATTATTTTCTTGCCGGCAGAAATCTGGGATGGTGGGTAGTCGGCGCCTCCATTTTTGCGTCTAACATTGGTTCCGAGCACTTAGTCGGACTTGCAGGCTCCGGCTGTACTGACGGAGTGGCAATGGCCCATTACGAGCTTCATGCCTGGTGTCTGCTGGTTCTGGCGTGGGTGTTCGTTCCTTTCTACGCTCGAAGCCGCGTGTTCACGATGCCGGAATTTCTTGAGCGTCGATTCTCTGAAACCAGCCGGTGGGTGCTCTCGGTCATTTCCTTAGTTGGGTACGTCCTCACGAAGATAGCTGTCGGTGTCTTCGCCGGAGGTGTTGTCTTTCGGACCCTTCTTCCGGAGTTACATCTCGATTTGGGATTTGTGGTGATGGACAGTTTCTGGATTGGCTCGTTTCTTGTTATCATCCTTACGGGGATTTATACGGTCCTGGGCGGTTTGCGGGCGGTTGTTTATACGGACGCGGTCCAGACTGTTGTACTTGTGTTTGGCTCGTTGGTGGTGACGATATTCGGTCTCAAAGCATTAGGCGGCTGGGGCCAGTTGAGAGAAGTTTGTGGTTCGGACATGTTTAATTTGTGGAAGCCGTTGATTCCCCAGGGCGTGGAAGGGACATGGGCCCCTGTTTTGGTAAAAAACGCCAACGATGAAGTTATCCGGCAGGCGTGGTACTTCAACGGGAACTACCCCTGGCTTGGTATGCTGTTCTGTGCTCCCATCATCGGTCTGTGGTATTGGTGCACGGACCAGTATATCGTTCAGCGTGCCCTTGGAGCGCCGAACGAGCGTGAAGCTCGGCGAGGCAGTATATGGGCGGCCTTTCTGAAGCTGCTTCCGGTGTTCATATTCATTATTCCCGGTATGATATGTTTCGCATTGGCCAAGAGCGGCAGGATGACGGAACTTCGGGAAGCTTTGTATACTGCCGGTGCGCTTGACAATGAAAAAAGCCAGGCGGCTTTCCCGTTGCTGGTTAAGCACGTGCTTCCGGCGGGCGTTCGAGGTCTTGTTGTGGCCGGGTTGTTGGCCGCCCTGATGAGCTCGCTATCGAGCGTGTTCAATGCTTCCTCGGCCTTGTTCACGATGGACTTATACTCGAAGTTCAGGCCCGGTGCATCCCAGCACAAACTGGTCTGGATGGGTCGTATCGCTACCACTGTTATGGTCATTATTGGTCTGCTTTGGGTGCCTGTGATACAGGGAGCACGGGGCCTGTACCACTACCTGCAGGCTGTGCAGGGATACCTGGCGCCGCCTATCTTTGTGGTCTTCTTCCTGGGTATATTCAGCAAACGGCTGAACAGTAAGGGATGTTTGTCCGCCCTGATTATCGGCTTTCTGTTGGGTGTCTTTCGTCTGGCTGTCGATACTCCTGTCAAGCTGATTGAAGGATTCCAGTACCAGGAGGGAACATTGCTCTGGATAGTCAGCAACATCTACTTCCAGTACTACAGCCTTTTCATCTTCATTGTTTGCGTGATTGTAATGATAGCAGTTAGTTTATGGACGTCTGCGCCGTCCTACGAACGGATTAGCGGCCTGACATACGGCACTCTGAATGATGAGCATCGCCGTCTGTCACGAGGTAGTTGGGACTGGCGCGACGTTGCAGCCTCGGCAGCAGTGCTGGCCGTGATTCTTGCTGCATTTTTGTACTTCAGAGGATAAAATCTAAAAAAAGGCAGGGGCCAGTGGCACGGCCATCCCCTCGACTTCGCTCGGGACAGGCTTGGCCGTGTTTTCACGGGCTGGAAGCCCGTGCCACAACCGACTGTACAAATGTCAGACGTCAGACGTCAGAATTTTGTCTTCTGCCCTTTCGTTTGGTATGGGGTCTTAAACGATGGCTTATACGATTGGATTGGATTACGGGACTAATTCTGTTAGGGCTTTGATAGTTGACGTTGCTGACGGCAATGAGTTGGCTGAAGCAATCTACGAATACGAAACCGGCGAAGCTGGTATCATTCTTGATTCGGCTGACCACAATCTGGCAAGACAGAATCCGGCTGATTACCTGAAAGGTGCCGAAGCTGTCATCAAAGCGGCGGTTACTAAAGCCAGGAAGGCTGATAAAGATTTTGATGTCAGCGATATTATAGGTATCGGTATTGACACAACCGGCTCAACGCCAATTCCAGTCGATGAGAATGGTACACCTTTGAGTATGTTAGATGAATTCAAAGGTAATCCCAACGCCTGTGCCTGGTTGTGGAAGGACCACACCGGCCACGCTGAAGCCGCCGAGATTACCGAACTGGCTCAAAAGGAACACCCCGAATACCTTGCCAGGTGCGGCGGGACATATTCATCCGAATGGTTTTTCAGCAAACTTCTTCACTGCTTGCGAACCGACCCTGACGTTTTCGACGCTGCCTATAGCTGGGTTGAATGCGCAGATTATATCCCCGCAGTTTTGACCGGCAGACAGAAGCCGGATAATATGAAGCGAAATCGATGTGCTGCCGGTCACAAAGCTCTGTTTAATGACCAGTGGGGAGGCTTACCCGCTAAAGATTTTCTGTCCAGGCTCGACCCAAAACTTGGTGAACTTCGCGACCGGCTTTACGAAAAAACCTACACAATCCAGACGCCGGCAGGAAAGCTCGCACAGCAGTGGGCTGATATTCTCGGACTGCCCGCCGGTATTCCGGTAGCAGTAGGGGCCTTTGATGCCCACTTAGGTGCCGTCGGCTCCGGTATTGCCACCGGTAAATTAGTTAAAATAATCGGCACAAGCACCTGTGATATGCTTGTGGCCAAATCTGACCATAAGTTGGCCGACATACCAGGGATATGTGGCATAGTTGACGGTTCTATTCTGCCGGGTTTCTTCGGCCTGGAGGCCGGCCAATCAGCGGTCGGCGATATATTTAACTGGTTTGTCAATTACATTCAGCCGGGAGGCGAATCGGCGGGCTCTCATGAGGCCCTTACCGAAAAAGCAGCAAAGTTGAAGCCGGGTCAGTCCGGCTTATTAGCTCTCGACTGGAACAACGGCAATAGAACAATACTTGTTGACCAAAGACTGACCGGACTGCTGATAGGCCAGACGCTGCACACAAAGCCGGAAGAGATTTACCTCGCATTGATTGAGGCAACCGCCTTTGGGGCCCTTACCATTATCAATCGGTTTGAGGAATATGACGTTAAGGTAACAGAGGTGATAAATTGCGGTGGTATCGCTGAAAAGAACCCTTTGCTTATGCAAATTTACGCTGATGTAACGGCTAAGGAGATGAAGATATCCCGCTCTGCCCAGAGTTGTGCCCTGGGAGCGTGTATTGCTGGTGCGGTTGTAGCAGGTCGGGATTCCGGTGGCTATGACAATTTCGCTGATGCCCAGGCCGCTATGTGCGGCATAAAAGACGTTACTTACAAACCAATCCGGGAAAACCAAAAGATTTATCAGCAGCTATATACCCTTTACAAGCAGTTACATGATGCCTTTGGTCTGCAGGACTGGTCAGGCAAATTGGCCAATATTATGAAAGACCTTCTGAACATCAAAGACAGCGTCAAGCCTTAAAGGCGATGTTATGTATGAAGAATTGAAAAAAGCCGTCTGTGTGTCAAATATTGAACTGCACAAGCAAAAGCTCGTCATCTACAGTTGGGGCAATGTCAGCGGAATTGACCGCTCCGCAGGGATCGTGGCCATCAAGCCCAGCGGTCTCGCATACGATGAGCTTACCGCTGACAAAATAGTATTGGTCGATTTAGACGGAAATATTGTCGAAGGGCAGGGTGACCAGGCCGAAGGTCTGGACAGGATCAAACCCACCTTCGGTGGGCTGCACAGGATCCCACCCGCCGCTGGCGGGCTCAAACCTTCGTCGGATACGCCGACCCATCTTGAGCTTTACAGAAATTTCAAAGCCATTGGAGGTATATGCCACACACATTCGCCTGTCGCAACTATGTGGGCGCAGAGCTGTCGGGAAATTCCCTGCTTCGGCACTACCCACGCCGACTATTTTTATGGCTCGATACCTGTTACTAAAGTAATGACGAAAAATGAGATACAAAACAATTACGAACTGAACACAGGCAAAGCCATTGTCAGGCGATTTGCAAACATAGACCCGATGGAAATACCCGCAGTTCTGGTAGCTAATCACGGTTCATTCACGTGGGGCAAGAGCGCAGCTGTTGCTGTCGAAGCTGCGGTTGTGCTGGAGCAGGTGGCAGCAATAGCTCTGGGTACTGTAACGATAAATCCCGGGCAGGGCCCAATAGCCGAGGCCCTGCTGGACAAGCACTATTTACGCAAACACGGCAAAGACGCTTATTACGGTCAACAGTCCGTAAGGACTCCCAAGGAGAAACCAAAAAAAGAATAACACTTTTTAACGCCGTCTAAAAAAGGAGAGACTCAAATGAGAAAAACCACGTTTGGAGTAATCGTTGGAAACCGGGGCTTCTTCCCCGATTTCCTGGCCAGGGAAGGACGAAAAAGCATACTTGATGTACTCAAGAAAAATGGCTTTAATGCAGTTACACTTCCAATGCAGGAAACGAAATACGGCGCGGTTGAGACTTTTGCCGACGCTAAGAAATGTGCCGCGCTTTTCGCAAAAAACGCTGAAAAGATTAACGGCATAATTGTAACGCTGCCCAATTTCGGTGACGAAAAGGCAGTGGCTGAGACAATAAAACGTTCCGGCCTTAACGTGCCAATCCTGATTCACGCTGAGCCGGATACACAGGGAAAAATGAGCGCATCAAACAGACGCGACTCTTTTTGCGGCAAGATTAGTGTTTGCAACAATCTCAGGCAGGCGGGTATTCCATACACGCTGACAAAATCACACACGGTCAAACTGCAATCCGCTGAATTCTCAAATGACTTAGACGATTTCACCTCTGTATGCAGAATCGTTAACGGTCTTAAGAACCCCAGGTTTGGCGCTATTGGCGCTCGACCCGCTGCCTTTAATACTGTTCGCTATAGTGAAAAAATCCTCGAACTTTCAGGTATTTCCGTGGAGACAATAGATTTATCTGAAATCCTTGGAAGGGTGGCACTGCTTGCCGATAACGATAGGGGAGTCAAACGAAAGTTAGATGCCATCAAGAAATATATTTCGACCAAATCAGTTCCAGCCGACAGCCTTTTAAAGATGGCCAAATTCGGTCTCGTGATAGATAAGTGGGTCAGGGATACGGAGCTTAACGGCACTGCCGTTCAGTGCTGGACGAGTCTGGAGGAATTCTTTGGAATAGTGCCCTGCACGCTTATGAGTATGATGAGCGAGACGCTGCTGCCCAGTGCCTGCGAGGTTGATATTACGGGCTTGTTAGCGATGTATATTCTACAGTTGGCCGGCGGTACGCCGAGCGCTATTCTGGACTGGAACAACAACTACGGTTCCGACCCCGACAAATGTGTCGTCTTTCACTGCAGCAATCTACCCAAGTCAATGTTCAAGACTTCAAAGATGCACTTCCAGGAGATCATTGCAGGAGCGATGGGAAAGGAAAACGCTTACGGCACCATCGACGGCAGGATAGCCGCCGGCAAAGCAACCTTCTGCAGAACCACTACTGACGATACCGCTGGTGTTATCAGCGCTTACGTGGGCGAAGGTCAATTCACAAATGATAAACTTGATACTTTTGGCGGTTACGGCGTGCTGAAGGTTCCTAACCTTCAGCGACTTTGCGAATACGTCTGCAAAATGGGTTTCGAGCATCACGTTGCGGTTAGCATGACGGAAAAAGCCGACCCTATTGCTGAAGCTCTGGATAACTATATGGGCTGGGAAGTCTATCGCCACGAATAGAATTCAAGGCTCTTTCGCAATTTTATTGGCGATGCTGCCACCCCGCAGGTGAATTACCCGGTCGGCATACTGCTGTGCCTGCACTCCATGGGTAGCTAAGATTATGGTCCCGCCACCTTTATGAAACTCAGATAGGTATCCGAGCACTGAAGTTGTATTATCGTCGTCGAGATTACCCGTAGGCTCATCGGCGAGGATAATCTTCGGATTGTTAAACAGTGCCCTGGCTGTGGCCGTTCGCTGTTTCTCGCCGGCACTGAGCTCGGCAGGTTTGTGATAATCTCTCCCTGCCAGGCCAAACCGTTCTATCAATTCAAGGGCCTTTGCTTTTTCACCTTTATTCGCTACTGTTCCGCTCGCAAGAAGGACATTATCCACGACATTTAGATACGGTACTAAGTGGAACATTTGAAAAACAAAGCCGATGTTCTCAGCCCTGAATTTCGCTCTGGCCTGTACACTCATAGCATAGAGGTTGTTATGTTCCACGGCGACTATTCCGCTGGTCGGGCGCAGCATCGCCGCGATAGTCATTAGTAAAGTTGTTTTTCCACAGCCACTGGGACCACAGATAACTATAAATTCACCTTTTTCGATTCTGAGATTGATATCATTGAGGGCTTTGACGTCGCCTCGTCGAGTTCGATATTTTTTCACAACATTTTCAAGGCAAATCATATCTATTCTTCCCTTAGCGTAACTGCCGGGTCAAGGGTTACTGCGTACGCTGCCGGAATGAAGCTGCAGATAGAAGCAAATACAGGCGCAGCAACAAGCGAGAAGGCGAGCAAAATATACTCCGGCCTAATCGCTTTGGCAGTTACCTTGAATATATCCGGGCCGAAGTTCAAGGCCAGAGCCGTTCCTACAAGGAAACCCAAAACCGCTCCAAGCAGCCCTGTTATTACCGATTTTCCCAGGAACAGCAGAGTAATTTGCCGCCAGCCGTACCCAAGCGCTCTCATTATGCCTATTTCCTGCTGTCTGTCCCGAACGTTTGTCATTGCCAGGGCCCCAATCCATGCCCCACATACTACGACAATAACCGGCATTAAAAACGCTAAGTATCCCTCCATAGCGGCCCTTTGTTTTTGACGAATTTCGGCAATGCCCTGTAACAGGATTACCTTTGCTTCCGGGAGCACCTGCTCAAGTTGAGTCTCAGCAAGAACGAGCATGTCTATTGCTACTTTATTCGACTCGATAATGCACAGGCACTCCAATGCTTTTATCTCATTAATTCTGCCTTCCAGATTGAGGATGCTTTGTATATCGTGAAGATGCCCGTATATGCGGATATCGTCACTGCTTCCGCTTATAGAAAGACACTTTGCTACAGTAAAAGTTTTGCCGAAGATATCAATTTCATCTCCCTGTTTAATCCCCAAGCGGCGGGCCGGTTCAAACCCTACGTAAACTGTCCCCGGCTTTACTGAAAAAGTCATCGGTTTTTGCTGCTGCTTATCCAGGGGCAGCACCTCCGGCAAGATGCCGGTCAAGATAACATTCATATCTCGCCACAACACCTTTTTCTGAAGAGTGGCGGTCAGATGGGTATAGCTGAAGCCTTCAAGCGAGGCAAAACGCCGAACATATTCCTCCGGCATTGTATGTTCTGAGAAGCCGACCGACCAAAATTCATCAATACTGGTTTCTTTGGGGATGATACGAAGGTTTTGCCCCATGTCTCGCATTACTCGTCGTGTCTCGCGTCTGTAGGCCCTGCCGGTTGTCACGAAAGCCACGAACAGAGCAATAGCAGTCAGTACGGCTAATAAGCCAAGCATAAAATTTGTCTTTCGGTGACGTATTTCTTTAAGAATAAGGCCTAATATTATCATATTGTCTCGTATCCACCTTTAGTCAGAAGTCAGAAATCAGATGTCAGATTATCTGTCCTCTGTTCTCGGCTGTTCAAAGTTTCAATTGGAATATATGCCACGGATGTCTGCAAGGCAAATCCGCATGTACAACCTGAGCTGGATTCAGGAATAAGAACCAGCCCACCGGCAGGGATGATGTTAATCCAGCAGCCTGGCCGCGTCACGCTATTTATCCGAAATGCGCCGCCGCCGGGTCCCAAATCGTACATCCAGGGATTGGCGCCTCGCCAGAACATACACTGTGCCGAAGCAGATACACCACCGCAGCCGTGCCCTCGCCGCTCAAATCTCCATCCCTGGACCTTTTCACCCGTTTTCAGATTATACGCATAGGGCCATGCGTAGATTGTATCATCGATGATTGTCGGATGACGGTTGTATTCGCCGTGGCCGCCATCCGTAGGAAGACCGCTGTCATGGCCTATGGTCCAGCAGTCTTCTCCCGAGCGGGCATCGAACGCGTAAAAATGATAACGAATAGAATTTCCGACCAGCTTCGAGCCGCTCAACAAGAGTATCTTTTTGGCATAGTTCAGATATACGGGCTCCTCGAAATTGCTGACATCAATCTTCTTTTTATACACAACCCGTCCGGTTTGCATATCCAGGGCAACCAGTTCATTCTCACCGCCGTCGAACAGCTGTTTAACCGGCATGCGGCCAACCATGTCGGCCAATGCCTTTGGGCTGTGAGTCTCGATAAAGTACATCCGTCCGCCGGCGACGGTAATGGTTGCGTTCACGACGAGACCGTCCCTATATTTCCAGAGAGTCTTTCCGTTGTTTTTATTCATAGCGAACAAGTAATCGCTCGTAACCAGTTTCATGTTTCTGTGCCACAGTGCAATGTCGGCCTCGTAGCTCGTCTCGGTATAAGAAGCACCTTTCCTGCAGCCACTTCCAAACAGAATATCGCCACTGTAGGCGGTGTATCCCCACAAGCGCGCGCCGTCCTTGATGAGCTGCGGCATTGTGTATGTGAGGCGGCGCCGGCCGGTTTGAACATCGAAACCGTGACACTTGTCCTCGGCTGCCACGTACAGGAACTTCTCATCAACGGCCATACTTCCACAGTCTAAGAATACGCCAAGCCGACGTGAATGTGGAATTTCCGTCTCCCATAGGATTGTCCCATTGTAGGCGTCCACTGCAAAGATGATACAGTCACCCGGAACGAAAATGCGGCCGTCCTTGAAAAGAGGCGACACATTGCGATGGTGACGGTCAATCATCTGCCTCGGTCCGGGCAGGCCGAACCACTGTATTGCCATCTTGCCCTTAATCAATGCGTCGTTGCTGCAAGCTGTATTACCAGGCTCGCCATACAGGTGCGTCCACTCACCCGCGCCTTCCAGTTTTCGGCGCCGCGCTAATCCCCAGATAATTTTGCCGTGTTTGGCTACCTTCCACCCGGGTATAAATACACGGCCCCATTTCTTTAGGCCACTTTCATTCTGTTTGTTGGCCGGAACGCCCAAAGCAATAACCCCACCATAGGGTCGAACGAGTTCAAAAACTTCCTCGCGCCAAGAGGGCAGTTTGCCAGTAAGCAATGCTTCGTCCGAGACTATCAGATTAGCGAAGTATTTGGTATAGGGCAGTTTCGCAACAGAGCCTTGGTGAATAACGACTTGGCCGTAAAGTCCCGCCTTATCGAGGGCTTTTCGAGCGGCGGCAACTTTATTTGCGTCCTTCTCTACTCCAATGATTTGTAAATCAGTTATTCGGGCCAGCTCGTATGCAAGCCTGCCTTCGCCGCTGTCCAGGACCAGGCAATAACCTTTTCGATGCTCCGTTTGCCTGACAATATGCCTGGCCGCCTCCGCATACAGCCTCGTTAGCTTATCCTGAGGATACGGTTTCGTATTTATTCGCGGACTTACGAGTCTGCTTTTACCTCGTACACCGTTTCTAAAGCAATGTATGTGTCCTTTATCCGTACTGACATACAAACTACCATTCATAACGCTCAGGCCGTGTGCTTGCCCCGAAACAGCCGCGCTCCAGCTCTCTTTGCCGTCCTTGGTGCTAAATGCCGCCACCTTATTCTCGCCCCCTGCAAAAACAACATCGCCTGCTAAAATCATCGAATACGGGTATTCGCACTCCACCGTCCACAGATAACAATCTCTTAATTTCGTCGAAAGTTCTCCAAGTTCGGCCTCGATATGACGTAGATTTTCCTGGAGCTGTTTTGCTTCCGGTGCCTCTTTGTTCACCTTGCCAAGTTGTTTCTTGATTGTTTCGTGCTGCTGCCTCAAGCTGTTTCTCCGTTTCGACAGTTCGAGATACCGGCTTCGATTGAATGCCGACAATTTTTTCTCAGATTGCATATACGCTATTGGCCCATTTACAAGCATCCGCAGGCCGCCGAAAGTTGCAATTCTGTCTTTCGTCTTCACATCGTCTGCATTAAGCTCTTTTGGGCCTCGGCCGGGCCCGGTCACCAGCACATC
>DUZJ01000148.1 GCA_013349615.1 Planctomycetota bacterium
CGACCCGCTGTTTGTGGATGCGAACGGTCCGGATGGCATTGCCGGGACGGAAGATGACAACGTACATCTTCGGGGCTATTCGCCGTGCATCAATGCCGGCGACCCGGGTGGTGACTACAGCGGCCAGGTTGACGTTGACGGCCAGCCGCGTGTTGCCTACGGCCGGGTGGATATGGGTGCAGACGAGGTATTTCCGGCTGCCGGTGATTTTGAGCCGGATGGTGACGTGGACTTCGCGGACTTTGCCATATTTGCCGGAAACTGGCTGTTAGGCGTTTCCAATTGACTATTTTCTATTGAATATTGATTATTTTTTGAGATTGCCACGTCGGCCGTTAACGGCCTCCTCGCAATGACAGAGGTGGGCTTTCTTAATAGATTCTTCGCTGCGCTCAGAATGACAAATTTGGATTAGGGCTGTGAGTCCCGATAACGTCAGGACTTATGGCCTTTTTCTTAGCTTTAACCGGAAACGGGTGGGTTCATATCTATCTAATAGTTTTGTCAAGGTGCCATTTAGACGGTATAATTTCCTTGATTCGCGGGTGCTGATTTGGTACAATGATTATATCTTAATAGGGGTCAACTTCTTTATTGAGGATGGGCGATGAATCCCTGGCTTGAAACTATCGGTGTTATCTTAGTAGCCCTTTTGGGGCTTCTTTTGGGCAAGCTGTTCTCAGGTTTTCGCAAACCCTATTGGACATGGGGCTATTTTCTGCCCTGCATACTCATCGGGATGTTAGTGCTGGCCAGGTTGAATAATACGCTGGCCTTTGTGCCGCCGTTTTCCTGGCTCACAATGGGGCGGACAAGGTTCATCCTTTTAGCTTTGGGCGTTACAATGGGCTTGAGTACGCCGCTCTCACGTCTGCCCCGCAGATGTGAGAAGGTCATAATTTGTATCTTGATGGGTGTCGTCGTAGCCTGGTTTTCAGTTTCGCCTTTTCTTGTTCCCGCTCTGATAAAAGAGCGACTCTTGAATCTTAGCACAAGGCTTGATTCGGATGGCATCTGCTTTCAGAGCACCAATTATACCTGTGGCCCGGCAGCAGCGGTAACGGCCCTTGGAAGATTAGGCTTATCCGCCGACGAGGGCCAAATAGCTGTACTTTCTTATAGCAGTCCGGTCGCTGGTACTCTTCCAACCTGCCTTAGCTCAGCTCTTCGCCAGCTCTACGGTACTGACGGGCTAAAATGTCAGTACCGTTACTTCGACTCGATTAGTCAGCTCAGGAATGCAGGCATCACGTTAGCTGTGGTCAGGGTCGGATTTCTGTCCAACCACTGTGTTACTGTTCTTGATGTCTCGGACCGTATTGTCACGATTGCAGACCCCGTTGTGGGCAGGCAGTTGATGACACACGAGCAGTTCGAGAAAATCTGGCGATTTGCCGGTATTGTGCTGAAGCGGGACTCTACTCAGAATATGTCCAGTTCGTGCCTCGTGAATCCCGTTAGAAATTTTGTGAACGGCGCCTGTCTACGAAACGGGCGTATTTCCAACGAGGTGAAGCCCTTCGACTCGGCCCAGGTAAACTGTGAAGCGTATCTCGTGAATTGAGCGTTGAGCACAGGATGTGAGAGACGAGCCACGAAAATACGTGACATTCCTACCTGATTTACGGATTTTTTCACGAACTGTGACATACAGTTGTCACACCCTCAATAAAACTATAGCTGATTCATTTGGAATAGTCGATATTTGTGTACAGAAGAAAAACGCAAATTGCGACGAGCCAGGAATAACTGAGCCAGGAATAACTGACCGAGACCCAGCCGGGCTTACTCTTTTTGGGGGGAGCTCGGCTGGGCTGATTTTACTGCTTTACCGACGGCAGGTAAATAAGCATCTTGCCTGAGTAGCTTTTACAGCAGCCGCGGATTTATCCTGGCATCAGCAGCGATTGGTTGGCCTCTCTGTTCGCCCAAATAAGGCCACACTAAAATAACAATTCAGTCGTTTTTTAAGAGAACGAAGACTGCAAACTCACCTTTTACGGGTACCTCGATGGTTTCAGCATAACACTTGCCTTTGGCTATGGGACTACCGAATAAGTTCTGCGGACCCATCAGGCGGAAGGAATCGCCATTTTTCAAAAAGGGTTTTGCTCGAACCTTTACAATTTCCGCCTTGTCCCAGTTGTAAACTACAAGGTGCGCACGCTTTCTGTCGAATCGATTGGGTAGAAGAACACTCTTTATTCCCTCTGGCCGGTTTTGGCCCTTTTTGATGATAAGGTTACCTTTCTGCACGGTCTTTCTGTATCGGATAATGTTAAGGTCGCCGTTGACTATTATGTTATCGCGGACCTGGCAGTTTTCGTTGTACGGTGCACTGTAACCGATTCTCATACTGATACCATACAAGTAGTTTCTGAATACTCGGATGTTGTTACTTGGTCTTCCACCGCCGATTAGGAATGGGCCTTTATTGCAGCAGATATTTTCTTCGACAAGGAAATTATCGACGTACGCGCGCTGCGAGCCGTAGGCGTGCAAAGTGTAAGTGCCATCGTAGCGGCAGCTCATTACGCAATTTGAAATCACTTTAACGCCCTGGTCATTTTGCGTGTAGATACAATGCCCGTGACCACGGTCGGTGCCCAGCCAGCCGTTATTGTAAATTATGCACCCGTAAATCTCCGGTTCTATTTCACCTTTCCAACAACTAATGCCCTGGCAGCAATCGTGGATAATCAGGTTTATGTACTTGCAGTTTTTTCCGCCGTGCATGTGAACTCCACCCCAGGGTCGGTTCAGGTCTTTGGGGTGTGAGCCTGGACTGACCGCCTTTTTTGGCACCGGTTCTGACACGAATACCTCCAGGTCCCGGACCCATACATGCGCGGACGGACTTTGCATCGACAGGCCTCCGTCTATCCTAACTCTCTTACCCGGTAAGGGGCGGATATGAATTGGCTTTTCCTCAGTACCTACGAGACGGATTTCGAAAAGCTCTTTGGGACGCCGTTTGTAGGTGCCTTCAAGCAAATAGATTGTGTCACCCGCTGTAATGTTCTGCTTGCCATCGAGAGCCGAGGCGATATCCCAGGGAGCATCTTGCGTGCCTGGATTTGTGGGTTTACCATCAGGCCCTACATACAACTGCGCTGCTGAACCAATCTGTACCGCCAGCAACAACACAAAAAAACCAATGCGATGTTTCATTATCAACACTCCATTTTATCCGATACGTTTTGTATAAAGCCGGGTTTGGAGAGCGTTTTTCCAGGCGGTCCAGTTTGAATTGCCGGTATGTTTTTTCATTAAGGCTCATTGAATCGTTAGCTTTGATAGTTCCTGTTTGATTTGCTCATAGAGAACATCTGTCCATTCGGGTAATGGATGCTTTTCTTTAGGGCAGAGCCTCTTTCGAAAGTCGACAGGACTCAGGACCACGGAAATCTTGTCAATACCAGTTTCAGCGGCGAGTATAAACAGGTCTTCAGCAGCCCCATCTCCCATAGCAAGGCACCCAATAGAAGCATTACTTCCATGAATCATGATGTCGCCGCCGAGGTTTGTCCGGCTCTCCCGGTTTGCCTGCCTGCGGTCGAACTCATTTGGATAGTTTACTCTGAGTGAAAGATGGAACATGCTATTAGGATTGAGGGACTCAATTCTATAAAGGCCCTCCGGAACCTGACGGTCCCCTTCCTTGAGCTTTGGTCCAAGTCGACCGCTGGCAGCGAGAATGGGATACGTTCGAATCAATTTGAATCTGTTCTCTCCACCACAAGCCCAAACTTCAAGCTGTTTCTCGTATTTAAGGCCAACAAAAACAACTTCCTGGGGAGGATAAGGTATCTTTGCCGCCTCGAAATATGGAAGTAATCTACTCCGAACTGTTTGACCATACTGCTCAAGACACTGCTGTACTGTTTTTCTTCCCTTTGCAGCTTGGAGACCTGCAACAAGATACCGCTGCAGGTGTGAACGAAAGGCAAAAGCCAATATCACGATACTGAGCAGGAATAGAATAATACGTAGTCGTTTCATGATAGACCAAATTAAGACAAAACTCTCCCTCCCGAACGTCCCTCTTGGCCAGATGGCTTAGGTACCGGTTTTCCAATACTTTTGCACAGCGCTATTAATTCGCGACCTTGCTTTATTCGATACGTTTTCTGTAAAGCCGGGTCTGGAGAGCGTTTTTCCAGGCGGTCCAGTTTGAATCGCCCGGCTCGTTGTCAATGGCCATTGTTACCTGGTTCACCTTTGCGTCCAAATCGTCAATGTAATAGACCATAAAGGCCTCAGGTGTGGCCGGCAGCTTCGGCGAGCCGAAGTCATATTGACCGTGGTGAGAGAGGATAATATGCCCGAGGGCATCCAGAACTGTTTGCTCAATCTGCGTTCCCTTTGCCCTCAGCGCATCTGCCTTTTGATTTATCATAAGAAGACTTTTTACAACGTGGCCGATTAGCTGGCCTGAATCGGTATATGAAAAGGCCATATCGTACGAAAGCTCTTCGGTTTTGCCGATGTCGTGAAGGAAAATCCCGGCAAGAACTAAATCGGCTTGTACTTTTGGATACAACGGCAGTATCGCAACAGCCACTCGCATCATATTGTGGGTGTGCTCCAGCAGACCGCCGAGATAATTGTGATGCAGTTTCATCCCACCGGGCGCATTGCAGAAGTTCTCCATCAGTTCGGCATCGGCCAAGAATTCTTCGACCAGCGTTTTTAAGTGTGGATTTTTTATCCGGCCTACAATCTTTTTTACCTCCTCGAACATTTTGTCTGTATCTTTGTCCGTTCTCGCCAGAAAATCCTCAAGAAGAACCTGACCTGCATCGACGATGCTGATGTTATTTACGACAATCTGGAGCTTGTTTTGATAAAGCTCGCTTCTTCCGTGTATGTGGACGAATCCGGGTTTTGGCAGCGCTTTATAAGCTGCTTCGGTTGCCTGCCACATTCGTCCATTCATTTGGCCGGTACGGTCCGAAAGGAACATCGCTATATATAAGTCGCCTCGCGTTGTGCTTCGCAGGATTGGCTCTCTGACCATATAAATATCGTCGATTGTCTCACCCGGCTCGATTTCATTGATAAATTTATGCGCCATCGTTATCTCCGTTAATTGATGATTCGAAATAGTGGCTAATCGTTAATTATCAATCATATTACCTGGCCGGCCTTTATGCAAGAGCGGTTAGAAATTCTTTGTTGATAATACAAATCCCGTTAGATATTCGAAGGGAGATGTCTTCAAAGGAGTAAAACGGAAAAATTTCTAACTGTGCTTGCAACCCTTCGTATTTTGGACTATAAACGTGCTTCATATAGTATGATTGAACTCAATATGAGGCATAGAACATGAGATACAGCCGGATGTTTATACCAACGGTAAAAGAGGTGCCCTCCGATGCGGAGACGGTAGGCCATAGACTGATGATTCGGGCGGCCTTGATACGCAAGGTCGCCAGCGGAACGTACACGTATCTGCCGTTAGGCTGGCGGAGCCTGCTTAAAATCATTGCAATCGTCCGTGAGGAGATAAACAAAGCCGGGGCACAGGAGATTCTTGTGCCGTCGATGCAGCCCCTTGAGCTGTGGGACAAGACCGGGCGGAGTACCGACTACGGCCCCACGATATTTCGTTTCAACGACCGTCACGGCAGAGGAAATGTGCTCGGCCCTACCGCTGAGGAGGTCTTTACCTCCTTGGCCGCCGGTGAGATAAAGTCTTACAAGCAAATGCCCATCAATCTTTATCAGATAAGTCCTAAGTTCCGCGATGAGTTCCGGCCGCGGTTCGGGCCGGTAAGGTCGCGAGAATTCATAATGAAAGATGCGTACAGCTTTGACGCTACCCCGGAAGGTCTCGATGAGTCATACAAGGCTATGTACGATGCCTACTGCCGAATTTTCAAACGCTGCGGACTCGACTATGTCATCGTCGAGGCTGAATCCGGCGAGATGGGCGGCTCCGGCTCACACCAGTTCACCATCCCCTGTGAATCCGGCGAGGATACAATCGTTTATACCGAAGACGGTTTTTATGCGGCAAACCTCGAAAGGGCGGCAGTGGACCCATTGCCGAAGGAAAAATCCAGCGCCGAAATACCAGCTATGCAGGAAGTCCACACTCCGAATATCGGCACTATCGAAGCGGTCTGTGCCTTCCTGAAAACCGAACCGAAAGATATGGTAAAGACCCTCATATATGCCGCAGGCGATGAAGTAATCGCGGCGGTAGTGCGCGGCGACCACGACTTGAATCCGGAGAAACTTACCCAGGCCGTTGGCGGTAAACACAGCGAACTTGCGGATGAGCCGACTATCCAAAAAGTTACCGGAGCGAAAGTTGGTTTCGCCGGGCCGATGGGAATAGCTGGTAAAATCTCGAAGATGATTATCGACCACGCTGTTGCGGCGATGGCGGTTGGTGTTACCGGTGCAAACAAGACCGACTATCACGTCAGGAACGTTGTGCCGGGTAGGGATTTTCCGTTGGACGGGGAAAACATTACTATTGCCGATATCCGATATGCTGTCGAAGGCGATATGTATAACGGCAAAAAGCTGCTGTTTAAGAAGGGTATCGAGGTCGGACAGGTCTTCAAACTCGGAACAAAATACAGCGAAAAACTCGGTGCAAAATTCCTTGACGAAGAAGGCGTCGAAAAGCCGTGCATTATGGGCTGCTACGGTATAGGTATAAACCGGATACTTGCGTCTGCCACTGAAACCCGTAATGACAAAAACGGTATTATCTGGCCGATTAGTATTGCCCCGTTTGAGGTCCTGGTTACCTGCGTTAATCAGGATGATGAAGAAGTTGCAAAGACCGCTGAACACATTTACCAGCAGTTACTGGCCAAGGGTGTTGACGTATTGTTAGACGACCGCATTTTGCGCGGTGGGGTGAAATTCAAGGACGCCGACCTTATCGGCATACCGGTCAGAGTTACCATCGGCAGAAAGTCCGTCGCCGAGGGCAATGTCGAGTTGAAACTGCGGTCCGAATCAGAAAGCCAAAAAGTGCCTGTTGAAAAAGCGACAGGTAAGGTAATTGAGCTGGTCAACTCACTAAAAGAACAACTGATGGTGTAAGTGGCGTACGACTAACCTCGAAACTAAGGATGGTAAACTATCCATGTGGGAGCTAAAGAAGCCTAAGCCGGCCAAGCTGATAATTGCGATTTTGGCAGCGGACAGGCAATGCTTGCACGCGGCCATCGAGGCACTGACCGACAAGTTTGGCCACGCCGATTTTACAAGTGACGTCTGGGCGTTCGAAAAAACCGATTATTACAAAGAGCAGACAGGCCCACATATCATAAGACAATTTGTCAGTATTGAAAAGCTGATTGACCCGGGCAGATTGGCGCAAATCAAACATAAGACAAACAAGTTAGAGCAAAAGCTGGCGGCGAGGTTGGGCCTTCCTCTGCCCAGGCCGGTGAATCTGGACCCAGGCATTATTGAACCTTCGAAATTGATTCTGGCCACAACAAAAAACTATTCGCATCGTATATATATAGGCAAAAAGATGTACGCCGAGGTAACGCTTGTATTTGACAAAGGTAATTGGCGGGCATTGAAGCATACGTATCCCGATTACAGACAGAAGTGCTATTTCGATTTTTTCATTAAAGTCAGGACCCGGTTACTGGAGCAGCTAAAATCACGACGTTGAACACATTAGCAATAATTTTGCCTGCGAGTTCATTTGTGCTGTCAGTTTTCTTAACAGCCGTCGTAAGAAAGCTCTCTGCTCGCGCCGGCTTCGCAGCACGTCCGGCCGAGGACAGGTATCACCAAACGACCATTCCCCTCGGCGGTGGTATCGCAATATTTATTACACTGATGGTTTTCATCCTCGGTGCAACGGTTGCAATAAAATGTCTTCCGGGCCGCCTTAATTCACTTGTCCAAACGGCAAATATTGACATTGCTGACTTTTTGGCCAAAGTCAACCAGCTCGTAGTTATATTACTGAGCATTCTCATCTTGTTCGCGCTTGGCCTCTGGGACGACAAAAAACATCTCGGGCCTTTTTTCAAACTTGCTGTTCAGTTCGCGGTTGCAATAACCGCCGCCTTCTTTGCTGATGTCAGAGTAGAGTTTTTTATTGAAAACAGGATAATTACCTCTGCACTCTCAGCCATCTGGATAGTTTTGATTATCAACTCCTTTAATTTTCTGGACAATATGGACGGCCTGTCTGCCGGTATTGCACTCATAACAAGCAGTATTTTATTTGCCGCAGCGGCTATAAGCGGACAGGTTTTCGTCGGCGGCCTGGCGCTTATTTTTATAGGGACATTGTTAGGATTTTTGGTATTTAATTTCCCACCGGCTAAAATCTTTATGGGAGACGCCGGCTCGCTTGTGGTGGGCTTTTTCGTTGCACTGCTGACCCTGCGTACCACGTATTATCACGAAGCAGAGAGCCGGCGTGCGTATGCGGTCCTTATGCCGCTTCTCGTTATGGCGGTCCCGCTCTATGATTTCATCAGCGTGACGCTGCTGCGTATAAGTCAGGGCAAAAGCCCATTTGTCGGTGACACCCAGCACTTTTCCCATCGATTAAAAAGGCACGGATTGACCGATACCCAGACAGTCCTGACGCTATACCTGGCTACGCTCTGCACCGGCCTTGGCGCAATTTTCCTCTATCAAGTCAATCTGGCCGGGGCGATACTAATCTTTACTCAAACGTTTATGATATTGGCCATTATTGCAATCCTGGAAACGACGGCCAAAAATGACAAAAGCGGCAATTAGCTCCAGTTCATCCAAGAGCAAAGGACAAGTGGTTTTAGAATATGTTCTGCTTGCCCTTTGCCTCTGTGTAATTGCACTTCGAGCAATGTTTACGGAAGGCCCAGCCGCGCGGTCGGCGGCCCTGCCGGCCAATCTAAATGACAGCGTCTATAGCTTGTCGATGTCGGCTGTTCTGTTCTTGTCGTTTGTTGTTTGGCTTATAATGGGCTTGTATAGTAAGAGGTTCGTATATCGCTTCAGCGGTATAGAAGTCGGTCTGTGTATCTTCTGCATAGCGGCTATTGCTGCCGGCTTTGCTGCGGCAAACAAACGGGCTGCAATCACGAATTTTGTAACATTGCTTGGTCCCATCCTCCTGGCTATTTTGTTAGTGCAGATACTGGACTCGCACGCAAGAATAAAACTGCTAATGGCGGTCATTGCTGCTTTGGGTGTGGTCTCGGCCTATCAGTGTACCGAGCAATTCTCCGTCAGCAACCAAATGATGATTGAGCAGTACGAACAGGGCCGGGATGCTGTACTTGAGCCGCTCGGCATACAGCCCGGCACATTTGCCCAGTTTCTTTTCGAGCATCGTCTTTATACAAAGGGAGTGCGCGGCTTTTTCACAACCAGTAATTCCGCCGGTTCATTTGCACTGCTGGCTTCTTTTGCGGCGGTCGGTCTGTTTATCGGCAAACTCAAGAGTCTAAAAAATGATGCGTCCGTCTCTCTCCGGTTGGTTATCACCGGTATTGGGGCTGCGATAGTTATTTTGTGCCTTGTTATTACGCGGAGCAGAGGCGCAATCGCAGCATCGCTTACCGCGGCGGCAATGTTTATTGCGTACCTTTTGTTCGGAAATTGGTTAAAGAAGTACAGGAAAATCATATTCATTATTTGCTTGCTATTGTTTGTAGTCGTCGGCTGCGCGGTTGTTCGGTATGGGATTGCGCACGGCAGGCTGCCGGGCGGAAATTCAATGCTGGTCAGATGGCAATACTGGACCGGCGCTGCAAAAATGTATGCCGACTGTCCTTTGACCGGCGTTGGCGGCGGCAATTTCGGCAGCTTCTATCCCCACTACAAAAGCCCTTCAGCACTGGAAACTGTTGCTGACCCGCACAATTTTGTGCTCAGTATCCTGACTCAATATGGGCCGCTTGGGCTTATAGGATTTTTAGCAGTTGTTTTAGTGCCATTATGGCGAGCAGTGTCTCCCAGACCTGTTTCACCGTCGGCAGAGACTCGTCAGCATGGGCCGGCTTTTTTCAAGCTCGCCGTACCGATGGTAATTGTTGTATCGGCTGCCTTGCTGTTCATCAGGCCGATTCTTTCTCCGCTGCCGTCTGTCGGTTCGCTGCAAGAGAAGAACGCTGCGATAATTGTGTTGTATGTAGTGCCGATGGTTGTATTTATTATTGGTTTTTTGCTTTTGACAGCGGGCGAAGTGTCGAACAAAACAGGCCCGGTGAATATTATCGCTGCCGGACTTTTTTGTGCCTGCTTAGGCGTGCTGATTCATAATCTGATAGACTTTGCGGTTTTTGAGCCGGGCGTCTTCACCACTTTTTGGGCGATAATGGCCTGTCTGATTGCATTGGGTTTCGGCCACAAGTCTCGGCGGCAGTTTGTTGTTAAACCGGCGCTTTTTACGAGGGTTCTGGTGACGGCGGGGGGGCTTGTTATAGTTTGGGCCTATCTTAATTACGCCTTTGTCCCTGTGGCCAAAGCCGGCGCAAATATTAAACTGGCGATACAGGGGCCTGGATACACGCATGAACTTTTAGACGAAGCCGCCAAAGATGACCCGCTGGACCCATCGGCGTTGAATTTGAACGGCAGGTTATATTTGCAGGACTATAACGATACAGGCAAAAAGCAACCCGTTTTGCTCGAGAAAGCGGCAAAGTGTTTTCTTGGCGCGATTGAACGCAACGAAGCGAGCTTCAAGAACTATGACAAACTAAGCACGGTGTATAGGCTACTTGGTGACACTCAAAAAGCCTAGGACTTTGGCCTTGAGGCGGCAAAACGTTATCCCGGCAATGGGCGGCTACAATTCAAATTAGCTGAAATCGCTGAGCAGTTGGGCGAAACGACTGTGGCTCTCGAGCATTACAAAAAAGCTGTTATGATTGAAGATAAGTATCGCCGCCAGTTCCAGAGAATGTATCCCGAAAGAGATAAAATAGTCAGCCGGCTCGGTGAAGAAAAATACAGGAAAGCAAAACAGCAAATAGAAAATCTATCCCAATAACCAGCCCTTTAATCCTCTACATTAGTTGTTGCCTGTTTCGCTCAGTATCTCGTCAGGTATGTCAAAGTTGGCATAAGTGTTTTGTACGTCATCGTGGTCTTCAAAGCCATCCATCAGAGAAATTATTTTCTTAGCGGCTGCCGCATCGTCGACCGGCACGGTATTCTGCGGAACCATCGAGATTTCGGCTATATAAGTTTGTATCTCCTATTCTACTTACCGGCTATTTGGCTCAATATCTCGTCAGGTATGTCAAAGTTGGCATAAGTGTTTTGTACGTCATCGTGGTCTTCAAAGCCATCCATCAGAGAAATTATTTTCTTAGCGGCTGCCGCATCGTCGACCGGCACGGTACTCTGCGGCACCATCGAGATTTCGGCTACATAAGTTTGTATCTCCTATTTTACTTAACGGCTATTTGGCTCAATATCTCGTCAGGTATGTCAAAGTTGGCATAAGTATTTTGTACGTCATCGTGGTCTTCAAAGCCATCCATCAGAGAAATTATTTTCTTAGCGGCCGCCGCATCGTTGACCGGCACGGTATTCTGCGGAACCATCGAGATTTCGGCTACCTGAGTGGGAATCTCTTTTTCTTGCAGTCGCTCTTTCAACTTCTCGTAAGCAGCCGGGTCGCACGTTATTTCGTAAACATCCCCAGTATTTTGCATATCATCTGCGCCCGCGTTAAGGGCGATTTCAAAAAGCTGCTCCTCATCCGTGTCCCCTGTACTAACCGTGATAAGTCCCTTCTTAGTGAACATCCAGTTAACGCATCCTGTTGTCCCTAATGAGCCGCTGTGCTTTTCGAATAGTCTCTTGATTTCCGGCGTTGTGCGATTGCGGTTGTCGGTTAGCGCTTCGACCATTATAGCCACGCCGGCGGGTCCGTAACCTTCATAGAGGACCTCCTCATAGCTGGCGCCTTCTATCTCTCCGGTCCCTTTTTTAATGGCCTTTTCAATGGTGTCCTTGGGCATATTTGCGGCTTTTGCCTTGTCGATTGCATATCGCAAAGATAGATTCGCAGACGGGTCGCCGCCGCCGGTCCTGGCGGCAACGATTATCATTCTGGCCACTTTGCTCCATACCTTTCCGCGCTTGGCGTCAACGGCTGCCTTTTTGTATTTTATTCCCGCCCAGTGTGAATGACCTGACATAGCTGCTCCTGAACAATTACGAAAGAATCACTCGTTCAAAAATAAAAACGATAAGTCATTATAGCGTTTCCTCAGAAAAAAGCAATAATCCCATATCCTATTCTGTTACCTGCCTTTTCTGCCAGACCTCGGCCATTATAGAGGCTGTAATAATACAAATAAAGACGAAAATGGCAGCCGGCATTGCCGCCTTCCGGCCAAAATGCTTCAAAGCCAAAACCGTGCCCAACCCGGCGTTCTGCATCCCAATCTCAATCGCCAAAGTCCGTTTTCTGATGTTGGCCATCCGAAAAGCCGAGGCCACCCCATAGCCGGCCAACATTCCATAGATGTTTAGTATCAGGCCTGCGGCTAAAATCGGGCCTGTTATCATAATCAAATAATTCCTGTTCAAAGCTATCACCAGGGAGCAGATGAATATTATAAAAGTAACCGATATGGCGGGGAATATCGGCAGGACGTTCTCGATTTTTTTTCTGAAGTAATGCCTTACCCCGAAACCTATAAATAACGGGATTATCACCATCTGTAAAACACTTATCACCATCGCCAGGAAATCGACCTTCAAAACCGACCCGGCCAGCAGAAAAGTCAATCCCGGCGTCAATAGTGGACAGAGCAAAGTTGAGACGGTTGTCAGGGAGACCGAATAAGCGGTGTCGGCTTTGGCGATATAACTCATTACGTTACTTGCCATTGCCCCCGGGGCCGAGCCGGTCAGTATCAATCCAATTGCTATTTCAGGCGGCAAGCCGAATAGCTTCGATAAGACAAACGCCCCCAACGGCATAATGCTGAACTGCGCACAACAGCCTATCAAAACGATAGTGGGCTTCTGCGCAATACGTTTGAAATCATTTATTTCCAATACCGCCCCGATGCCGAACATTGTCAGGGCAAAGAACCATTCGTTGTAGGGCTTCAGGGCAACAAAAGGGGCGGGGAAAAAATAGGCCACTATCCCGAGCAGAACCACCCATAGGGCAAAGTACTTCGTATAAAAGCTCAAGAGCCTGGTAAACATAATGTTTGAGAGTATAAGCCTGAGCCGGGAAAGTGCCAATATATTTGGTTGGGCTTTTGGTCGCATTTTTTTTGCCTTTGAAATTGGCTTTGTTTTGGGTTTGTTTTGGCTTTGTTTTGGCATTTTATTGGCTTTAATTGGGTTTGATTGGGTTTGAATTGGGTTTGAATTGGGTTTGTTTTTCCCACGTTCACCAAGTGTCTTTTTTTCATAATCCACTGTTAATACCATATTTGACGCCTGCGTCAAAAGTTTGCCCAGGCAGCATTGTTGAGCTTTGAAAATCCTTCAAACTGTTGAACATACACCAAAATTTGCTTGCTCCGGCTTACATAAACACTTTCGGCCAGCATTGA
>DUZJ01000112.1 GCA_013349615.1 Planctomycetota bacterium
CTGCAAGAGAGTAGGTCTTCACTACATCGAGTTTTGGGCTTGTGAGCCTAAGTTACAAACGGCAATCGCCGGTTTGATACCGAAAAAAATTTTATTTTGCTACAACTGCGTAACTTGGGTTAGCCTTGTCCACTTTCTAACTGGGCTCAATTCTTTGGAGGTGATAATAGGAGCCCCCTGCACTTTTATAGAAGCCTGCACCGCCTGCCCGAATCCGAATCCCTGTATGTTTTAGCCTGCCCCTACCTGATTGGGGGGACAGGGACCCAGTTTGACAGGAATCCATACTTAGCCTCGCAATTTATTGCGAGGTTGTTTAGCCCCCCAAATTTATTTGGGGGGTCATGGTTAGCCCCGTCACCTGTGGGCGGGGTTGCTTTTTTATTTAGCCCCCACCCCTGTGCTGGGGGGAGCGGTAGTGTGGGCACTGCACACCGTATTCTTTTAAAAAATGCTTTTTCCCCTAATCAGCAGGGAACTTCGTGTATTCTATTGAATTCCGTTAAACCGTGCGTAACGTGGCCATCACCGGTGGCGATTACCCGTCCGGTGCATGGCATGGTTATCATTGTGCTCTCGGTGAAGTAGGCTCTTGTATCAGGAGGCGCTCCCCTTCGATGTCGATAACCGCGCGGGTAGACCTCAAGAAAGTCATTCCGAGAATTCCGTGAAAGTCGTCCCAAAAGCCGCCCGGCAAATCCACTATCATCAGGGTCTGCACCGTGAACACATGGTTTTCAATCGTAAACGAAACATCATGAACGTGAGTTTGCTTCACGGTTTCGCCTTGTATACCTACCTCGCTCGAGGAATGAGGATGAATGGGCGAAAGCTGCAGGGCCTCTGCTGTCGCTGAATCAATGAGACATTGGCTGGTCCCACTGTCTAATATAAAGGGTACAGCGGCATCTGTGAAGGTGACAGTTATCACGGGAAGGCCGGCATCAGTGAAAGTAAGCGGTACTTCGAAATAGTCCTTTGCGGGCTCCCTTCTACAAGAGGTGGCAACCAGAGGAAATACCACCAGCAAACTCAGGCTTATTTGAATCGCGCTCTTCATGATAACTATGTATATATGGTTTCCGTATAAAACACCTGACCTCTCCGAGTGTCAGTATAACACCACTTTGCCCAAAGTCAATAAGTAATCCCTTGAAAACGACTTAGGCCAGTTCTCCTTCTTATTCAATTCCGGGAACACCATACTTAATTCCAGCCGATGCCTGCGTCCCAAAGCTCCGCAGTAATTCAGCCCACCCGCTGTCCTCTATCAAAAACTATCATTATCAAGCACAACCCATCTAATAATGTACCGTACCCATTTAATTCTCCCCCTTGTGTAATAGTTGAACTCCCATACCAAGTTCTGTAAGAATCTTCCAGTTTTCCTCTTGAAATGACTGCTCTTTCTCAAACCAGCCGACAGTACCAGAACTGGGGTACAGAGGCATGAGAACACTTCTCCAAAGAAGGAACAAACAGTCTGGAAATGGGTTGTATGCTGTGATTAGAAAAAGCTCTCCAAACTGAAAACCAATCTTCCATCCTTTCGCAAGAAGCTGACTTGTTTTCTCTTTATTGAATTGTCGTTTATTTCCTTCGCACACCCAAGGGAGTCCCTGTATCCAGTCAAACGATCCCTTCGATTGGTGCTGGTAAGCGGTGACACATACTCTAGCAGGCAAGCTGTCTTGATGTTCGAACAGGTGCTGAAAATGTTCCAAGGGAATATTCTTATGAAAATTTGATCCATAATTGAGAACTAAGGCTGTCTTAAAGGCCCATCTTGCCAATATATACTTCTGATTGAGATTAAGGTCGGCAAGGCACAATGAACCACTCATCAGCCCTTTCAAAGTTCCCATATTTTCCGTCTCTAAACTCGACATCCATCCATTATTACAATCCACACAGATCCCACCTGAGACCAAGTTGGTTAGAACATGTTCTCTCTTCGATACAATGCTATTGTCTTTGGATGACGTATGTGTCGGAGAAATTTTGACATCGGCGATTTGGAGGTACTCAAGAATCCACTTTGGGATAATGTGCTCACGACTGTTTTTCTTGATGAGAGGCTTGGTACAGAATGGACATCTCTTCTTTTTCATGCCGTTCAACGCTAAGTTGGAATACTGGTGGAATACTGGGGACCGCCATTCGTGGCTGTCCATAGTTTCTTTCCTGCCACTATGAAGCGCCAGCGGAATAGCGGTCAGGTGCAGCGTATTGTTAGCAGTTTTCTGAATAGTTTAATGGTTTAATCATTTCCATAAAGTTTAGTGATTTTGCCAAGACATCAGCTCCATCAGGACTTTTCCCCGTTTGAAAAACTGTTTTCCAAAAATCGTAATTTTGTTTCCCCGCAAAAATAGTAGCAGCCATGCTACGATCTTTCCATAATGGCAACAAACTCAAATGATCAAGAAAATTCTCTATGTTTTGCCACAGTTGGTCATCAAATTTTTCTTGAAACAATTTTTTGTTATCAAAGAGTCTGCCAGTATTGTTAAAATAATTCTCAATTACTTTTATTAGATATTGTAGCCAATTATAAATTACTTCTTCTTTACTAATTCTAAATGCTACTAAATGGTTATCTGTAATATCTGCATCCTTGTGATCTATAATTTTCTTTTCGATACGATAAACTCCAGTTTCTGGTTTGAATTTACCTATATATACTTTTTCTGCTATAAGAGAGAGAAGTCTGACGGCTTGATTAATTTCAAGTTCTCTTGGGTTTAATCCTTCGTCACTGCGATGGTTTATATTGGTACTCAAGAATATTTTCGGATTAACGAAATACCTTAAAAAAGTTTTGTCAAATGCGCTATATGATATAGGAAGCTCTTTCGCTTTCCCTTCAAAATCAACAAAGTCCTTTAGTTTATTTTCTTTATGATGTGTTATTGAGTGCTTTATACTATCAAATATATACTTTTTTATGTTTACATTTTCGCCTTTAAAATAATCTATTAATTGTTGCTCTGAGAATGAGAAATCATCATCGTTTAGCGTATGGTCCTCCTGATATTTTTTCACCCGCTCTGCATAAAGCGTATTGTTAAGTTGACTCATTATTGACTTATCAAAAGCTATTTGCCTTAATGTGCTTCCAGCATTTGTGTTTGTTTCAATCAAACGGTCAATATCAGGATTCAAGAAAAGACGCAGTAATAATTTTTTAGACCCCAGTAGTACTTGAGCGACTGCCTTATGCTGACCATCAAATACCATTATTTTTCCATCATTAATCCTGGCTATTGTTAAATGAAGTTGCGGATTACCTTTTTCAAACTCCTTTATCAACTTGCTAATACTATTATTAATTCCCCTTGGATTTATGATTTCGTCATGGTGAATATACTCTATAGGGACCTCGATAAAACAGGTTTTTTCTTTTGATAAATTATCCTCAAATAATGGAACTTTTATAATCGTGTTATCTCCTATGTCGCTAAAACTATACGTTATCGAGTCACTTTCTATTTTATATTTAAAATCGTACTTACTCCCACTAAATGATTGTAGCACATGCTTTAAAGAAGCTGCTTTTCCTTCTTGTTCTAATGTTTTATCCTGTATCTTTTTCAGTTTGTGTAAAACACGTGCAATATCCAAACTGGCGTCCTGTTTTGATTTATTACATGATTCATGGGTGAGCGCAAAATTGTCTTCGGAATCTTTGCCTCGGTTTGCTAAGGGGATGATATGATCGATATTAGTATTTTGTAATTCTAAACCAATTGCATCTCCACAAATATAACACTTCTTGTTTTGGATAGAATTAAGTCTTTCCGTAAGTTTGTCATATTCTTTTTTTGACAATGAATTGAGATATTTTGATGCCATTTTAGTCTCCGTTTATTTTTACTGCTAACTATGTATATATGGTTTCCGTATAAGAATCCAACGCCCCGGCCTCGTTTACAATAATCAATTATCCCTTATCAATAATCATTTAAACTATCTGCGTCCTGTAAGCCCCCAATCTACCAATCCAAATAATCCTTGTCCACCATAAAAATCTGCGTTAATCAGCGTCAAATTTTTTTCCAAAAAAAGTTATATTTTCATTGAACATTTTGAGGGAGCTTGGTATAATACAAACAGCAATGTAGAATTGAGAATTTCGAATGTAGAATTGAGCAGTTAAAAGTCAGGAGTCAGCAGCCAGGAGCCAATTACCATTAACCAATTACCAATAACCAATTACCAATAACCAGTTACCAATAACCAGTTACCAATAACCAGTTACCAATAACCAGTTACCAATAACCAGTTACCAATAACCATGCGGAGCCCCGCACGTTTTCGTATCAGCAGATACACGCAAAAAAGCATTATTTTGGTAAAAAAAGCCAATATTTTAAACATTTTCTTGCCCCTTGAGATAGCGAAGCGTTATCTAACTGGGGGGTGTATTAATGGTTAAAAATCACTTATTTCGCCGGCTTCTTAAAAAGGCCATTTTGATGGCCTTGTGGGCGAAGGCAAGTCTCTGTGGCGAAAGCTCGCTTTCAGAACAGAGTTTGCCGAGAACACCAAGCCGGCCAATATCTCTGTGCCCCCTATGGCTATTTTCTTTGTTTCTTTGTGCTTTTTGTGCATTTTTGTGGCTAAAAACTCCGCGAAATCTGCGTAATCCGTGGTTAATAAACGATTTACGTCTCTTTAAGGCACTCTACAACTGTAGAGAAACATTTACAGATGTCATGAGCGCTTTACAAATCAGACTTTTTATGCAAAACAAACCCAATTTCCAAAAAGCCCAAATGAATGTAAATATGGTATTAACAATGGATTATGAAAAATGGACACTTGGTCAACGCGGGAAAAACAAACCCAATTCAAACCCAATTCAAACCCAATCAAACCCAATTAAAGCCAATAAAACACCAAAACAAACCCAATACAAACCCAAACAAACCCAATTTCAAAGGCAAAAAAAATGCTGATGCGCTTCACGATTAACGGCCGGCAACGATTTTTTACAAAAATTGCAAGAATACCTCCCGGCTGCCAAAATCCCTTATTTGAACCGTTTTTCGCGGTATTACAGGACTCTCGGCCAAGTATTGTCCGGCGGCGATACCTCAAATATGAAAAAACACTTGACTTTGGGGGGCAAATTTGGTTTAATAGTATCAATAGTTGGGGGATGATAATGAAACATACGAACAAAAGTATCCGTGAATATTCGAGCTTGATATCAACTGCATCTTATGCCATCAGGCATTTGACGCACCAGCGAAACAACGAAATGAGGGAAAGGGATTCCGCAGGTTAAATAAGAAAGCAGCAGGAAGCTGTATTTCTACTAAACAATTTTTTTGACCATTATCGAAGAAAGGGCAGAGATGAAGAAAGTGATGAGAAAAATCAGGTTTTTTAGTCTGTTGGTCGCTGCAACGTTATTTGTCCAGACCGCAATCGCAACGACGCTTACCGTCCTTCCGGAAAGTTCACACTACCAGGGGCGACGGTATTACCGCACTTACACACAAGACGGCCTTCTTAGCGGGCATATAGATTTTGCGGTCTACGACACAGACGACAAAGCAGATGGAGACGAGTTCGCTAAAGCCGGTTTCACGGCGCCGGGGAGCGGTCAATATACATACGCGTACCAGATATTCAATGACGAGGGCATAAATGCGGCACTTGAATATTTTGCCATCCTGGGCATCGGCGAAGGCGCTATCGATGACATCACAGCCGATATCGGTTCGGTGGACGATGAAGACGACGGGATAGATTCAACGACATACTATTTTGGTCCGCACGATGCGAGCACCGGCCCGGATGAAGCGGTCTGGGAGTTTGAGGGCGGCATTTTAGAGGCAGGTGAACACTCATTCTTTTTAGTACTGAGCAGCGCCCATGATTATACAACAGGCAGCTACACAGTAACAAAAAGCAGTGTATCTGATGCACCGGTTCCTAATCCTGAGCCAGGCACATTGGCATTGCTCGGAGTCGGTGGCGCGATGATGCTTTTGAGGCGAAGGAGGTCTGCTTAGTAACATAGTGCGCGTTTGCACAACCAAATTTTAGAACAGGATTGGGGGGGATGATGAAAAACAATTCAATATTCTTAGGTTGGCCGAAGATAATGTTAGCCCTTGTGGCTCTTTTCCGTGGTCTGCTCAGGCCGGCATATTGCGAAACGGGCGGGCCTGCGCTTTTGGTTCAACAAATGCCTCCGAACGGCGGGACAATAACTCCGGGTCCGGGCGTTCATTACTGCGAGCTGAATGCGAGCGTTACTTTACAGGCAATTCCACAACCCGGCTATCATTTTGTTTATTGGCTGGGCGATGTAGGTGACCCGACATCAAACCGTACCACCGTGTATCTTGATGCACCGAAGATCGTTATTGCGGTATTTGAGCGAACCGTATATGCTGTGATAGAGATGCCGGCAGAAAGCATAACCGGCGGTTTTTGGGGCGGTATTATGCCCAGTGTTGCAGATTATTCTCGGCGCGGTGGAGGCGGCGGAGGTGGTGACAAGCCACGCAAACCGAAACCACCACAACCACCGGAACCGCCTAAACATGACCCGGAGATTCCGGTGCCGGTACCAGAGCCGGCAACGGTGGTATTGTTAGCCTTTGGCGGTTTTCTGGCGTTTGCCGGACGCCGGCCAAAGAAATTAACCCGTACGAAAGCCGGCGATAAAACGCTAAAATAAAAGACGCAAGCGGAGGACCAAGATAGTTGTTTGTAAAGAAGCAAAACTTCACACCCCCCCTCCCCCCTATAAGGGAAATTACGCCGTCAGCCGTGTAGCGTGTGCACTGCACACCATTTTTCTGTCATTCTGAACGGAGCAAAGCGAATTAAAGAATCTCGTTTCATCATTGGAAATCCCTTGTTCGATACCTGTCCTGAGCGCAGTCGTCCTGAGTTCTATCGAAGGATTCATACTGAGCTTGTCGAAGTAGTCGAAGGATTGGATATTTCCTCAGGTCATTGCGAGCACCTCACCTGATTCTCAGGATGCATGCAAAATAAACTAAAATGTTGGCTGAATTACGCTAACATCTCTCTATTACAACACTTACAAACAACATTGTGCCGAATGCGATTTCTTAGTTCATTAGGAGCGCAGCGAGTCTGCTGAATTGATTGGTTGAACGCCAATTCATTTTCCTTTTATGAGTTTCCCTGGACCATGCGGGAAGTCTAAAGTAGGATCACCTAAGCTCGACTTTTGCACTTTTACGCGATGCGAAACCATTGTTTTCCAAGGTTTTATGTACATAGCCTTGGACTTTTTCAAAACTCTTGTGTTTTGGTTGGAGGGTGTTAAAAAAGTCGGGAAGTCGTAAGCCTTTACAAATTATGGCGTTTACGAGCTTCACAAGATGGCAAAAGTCGAGCTAAGAGCGTATCCAAATAACACGCTCTATCCCCAAGGGAAGCCCGAAGCCTGCGTTGTCAGCCAAAAACGTTCTCAACATGGAGAAAACGCACCTGCGAGCATTTTTGGCCTGCCGCCTTGTCCTCGAACTTTTCGCTCAGCCTCATAACGACCCGGCTATTCGGATAAGCTCTAAGACAATAGTGGTCACTGGAAGGTATGGCCACAGGTATCAGCGGTAATAAACTCGGATTCGGTCCTCGGGTATTTTCTGCAATTTAACGGACGAATCTTATAAATAGAACAACGCGACTTCCCGTCCGGACCATACTTGAGGAAGGGACAGACGTTAGGCAGCCTGCAACAGGCGGCACAATTAATACATTTTCCTTTGCGTCTTTTAGAAACAGGCAGCACCGAGGTAAAAGTTCTTTTTATTTTGGCGGCCCATGTATTTCTTTTTTTATCAGCCATAAGGCGGCATTCCCGCGACTAACGCCGGTAAAGTAAAATTGTGTAACAACTATACTCGAATCGCACGAAAAACCAAGCGTAAAAGTCAGTGGACGTAGAAGATAACATACACCCAGTTGGCGGCGAGCAGGCCGGCGGCCGAAAGCCAGGCGATAATGCGCTCGATGCGGGTCAGGCGGATTCTCAGACCGCGGGCAAAAATTATGCGTATGCCGGTTACTGCGATAAATAAAGCCAATACAGAAAACAGAAGTGGATTGTATCGCCAAGCCCGGCTGAGCCGGCCGCTCAACATACACAATACCCCGCGCGTGAATCCACAGGTAGGGCATGGAACGTGAGTGAGCCGCTTGAACAGACAAAGGGACACCACCTGGTCAAGATGTAAACTCAGATAAACAGCAGCGCCGGCAATTGCCAGCCACACCAGGACCAGTATAACAGCCCACAACGGCCATTGCGGACGACGAGAAACCTGGACAACGTCAATCTTCATTTGACCGAGATAGTGCTATTGAGGCACGTGGCTAACACCAAATATAGTTAAGAAACCTACGCCCAGCAGCCACAGGACAATCCACACGATTTGTACCACGATGCCGACAATGCCGCAAATCTTGCCGGCCTTGGTCAGTCCGCGGCCGGTTTGGTCCATCCTTCCTGCGGCCATTTCCTTCAAATCCCCATTTGCCAGCACCCAGGTAATGATGCCACAAATGAAGCAGCAGACGATGCTCAGTATCCCGAGCACCAGGATAAGAATTCCGCGGTGAGACCTGAGCGGCTGCTGGGTGACAGGCTGGGCTTCTACTGTCTCCGGGGGCGGTTGAGTCCCTTCTACCATAACAGTTTCTCCTAAACAAATACGGACTTACGTTATTAAGCATCTATAGCATCAAGCTACTACACATTGGGAGATAGAATAGCCGAAACCTGCGGAAACGCCAAGAGCATTCTGTGAATTTTTTCTGCTCTCCACAGCTCTGACGAGTCGGTGACTCTCTGACGTCTGTATCGGTGGAATTATCTTACGATTTTCGAAAGACGGCGACAACGTGCTCTATCTCGACGACGAAGAGACGATTGTCGCCCTCGAAATCGACAGGTATCGCACCTTTGGGATTGAAGAGGACCTTGTCGTATTGGGACAGTGGTATGTCGGGTGAGTTCTGGACCTCGGTGGAGATGGCAACGATTCGGCCGGTTATCGTCGGGATTTCTATATTGTCGGGCAGACGGATGCCGCCCTTGGTTTCCTTCTTGTCCTCATCCTTGCGAATCAGGACGCGTTTGCCAATCGGCTCGACTGTTTCAAGCGGTTTTACTTCAGTTTTGTCTTTTTGACCCATTTTGGGCTAATCCCTGCAAAAAAAGCTGTCATTGATTTCCATAATAATTATACTCCTTGCAAACCAATTTTGCAACCTGTTTGATTTTTGTCGGCTTATAAAAGTCAGGTAATTAGCCGTTTTTTGATAAATGAGCTGATTCCTGACGTTTGGTAAAAATTGAGCCGGTGGATGCATTCGAGGGCAGAAAATCTCTTTATACCTTCGTTTTTCAGAAAAAAACTTTTAGCTGATGAATTGTGCGGTTATAATAATGTCCTCATTTTCTTTCCTCCTAAAAGCAGTGGCGAACCATCAAAGAGCGCTGCTGCTTTATTTTTTTGTTGTTTTGCCACGAGGCCACGAGAATTCAAGAATTTGGATTTGACCCGGTTAACGAGTAGATGCCCCGTTTTGAAATAGGTTCGACCCCTTCGACTGCGCTCAGTGCAGGCAAGCTCACTACAGGTTGGGTTTGTATTGGGTTTGTAATACTCCCCGGAAACTGGACGCATGATTAAGGTGGATTCCTCGGCTGCGTTTTATGCGGGGCAGGCAATAATAATAGTAAAAATCAAAATGCAAAGAGTAAAAATACCCCAGCGAGATAACGCTTCGCTATCCCACCCCGGGTCCCTGCCATATAAATGATTAAGGATGAGTGATTATTGATAAATGTTTGAGATTGCTTCGTTCTGAAAGACAGGCCTCCTAAGAAACTAAAAAATCGGATTCGACACAATATTATGTGTAAGTGCTTTAACAAAAAGATGTTATCTCAGCATTATTACCGAAATTTGAGTTTCTTTCGCATGCATCCTGAGAATCAGGTGAGGTGCTCGCAATGACATTTCTTATGGATTTGGAGCTTTCGCGGGAATGACAGAATAAGGGATTTATTCAATTCGATGGCCAGATTCTTCGCTTATAAAGACAGCGATGAATATCCAATATCGAGCAAGGAATTTCGAATGATGAAGTGATATTCCTCAATCCATTTTCTGCGCTTGCAATGGGCCAGATTCGCTCGGAATGAGTGACAGAGTTTTGGTGGAATGTGTTATTTGTTTTTGGCCCAGATATCTTTTATAGTTTTCTCCTGGTCGAAGCCGGTAGGGGCGGCTTCGGAAGGTGTGTTGGCCCAGTACCAGCTCTTGTTTGAAACGGGGTCGGCCAAAGTTCTGCTGCCGGGCATTTGCAGGTAGCCGTTGGTGTCGTGCCGGCGTATCCAGTCCCAGGCATACCTGAGCCAGAAGTTGCGGTAGTCGGCGGGTTGGTGAGCGAACCAGCAGATTTCGTCGTAGCCCCATATATAGTGGGCTCCGATGTTTTGGCCGGGCCTGCGGCTTGAGCCGAAGTTGTCCAGCTCGACGATATAGGGCAGGCTGTCACAACGCCAGCCACTCGGGGTGATGCCGCCTTTGCTGCGGTTGAAGATGCTGTCCAGATAGCCGACCTTCAGGACGCCCTTCCGGGGCTCGGTGACGACCTCATCAATCCGCAGGGGAAAGGAGTGAAAGTCGAACAAGAGGCTGCCGTTATGTACGATTCCGCCGCTGGGGACGTGTGCATCGGCGAGCAGGAAGTGTCTTCTGGCGTTTTTGGCGGCGTATTTGCGGACGCGGGCCATCATGTCGCGCCAGTAACGGTGGTCCGGGTCGCGGTCGTCCATAATCTCGACCTGGCCGAAGTGTATTGCCTCGACGCCGATGTCGATATAACGGGCGGCGAGATAGAAGAACCATATTTGAGTCTCGAGCCTGCTCATATCGGGAACGGATGAGCCGGTGCGCCATTGATTTACGCGGTGGCCGTCGGAGTAGAGCATCGCTTCGTAGTCGAAGTTGCGATTCTCGAAGTTGAGGTCAAATTCGTCGAAGACCCACCTGGGAACTTTGAGCTTCTCGACCTGCCTGCTTACTATTTCGAAGGCGGCGGCCTGCAGAACTATATCAGGGTCGGCAGCGTGGATTTTTTTTACAATCGGTCGTGCCCGTTCGAGCAGCCCATCGAGGCGACTCTCTCGGCCCCACATGTAAATCGCGCGGCCCGCGAACTTGACGCCTACATTTGTGAGCATTCGGATATTGTCGCCGGTGCTGCCTCGCAATTGCTTCTCGACGCGTTCGCCGTTGAGCAGTTCGGCGAAAGTAATCGCTCGCGAAAGATAATTTTCGAGCACGGAGCGGGAGATTTTGCCATCGAAGGAATAATCACGTTCTGTGGCCGTCGCCACGGCTGCGCCGGATGTGAAACTTAGAAGCAGCACACAAAGTAATACTGATGCTAACATTTTATATTTCATTTTTTCCACTTTCAAAAATGGTTAATATTTCACACGATGCACTTTGTACTCACGAACGCTGCGGAGGGCTTGTTCAAACCGTGATGAGAGCCCAAAGTCTGTTAAGCGATTCGATGGTTTTTTTCAGAGCAGCATTGTCCTCCATCCTGCGAAGCTCCTGGTCAAAAGGTTCACATTCGACAGGACCATCGTAACCCATTTTCACCAGGACGTTTATAAATCCCTTCAAATCAATCACGCCTGTGGTTACCGGCAGCCTGCGTCGGTTATCAATTTGTTGGTCGGTTTGGATGCCGGCCGGAGCATCGTTTACGTGAACGTGTATGACGTCTTTGTTCGATAGCCGGAGCAGCTCCCGGACTGTGCCGTGCGAGGTGTACCAGTGCCAGCTATCCAGCAGGAGCCCTACGTTTGGCGTTCCGATTGAGCTGACAAGTTCGGTCATACCCAACTGAGAACAGATAAAAGGAAAACGGAAACGCATCCGAGATGTTCTGGGCCCTACGAATTCGAGGCCGAGCCGGATGTTATTGTCTCTAAGCACCTTTGCGACTTCCCGTAGCCGTTTTTTGTGTTGTGAGAAATTTTCCAGGTATGCGAGTTCATTGTGGCCGGGCATAATCCAGGTCGCCATACGATCGGCGCCCAATTTTCTGGCGATGTTAGCCTTCTTAGGCAGCCGCGCGAGGCCTTTGTTAAACTGTTCTGAGTCTCTGTGAAACATAACGGGTAAACCGCTCGCGCCGTATCGAATGCCCTTTGCTTTCATGGTCTGGATCCAGTCGCTAATCTCGGCGGAGGATTTGTTCTCAAATTCATCCAGGTTTGGGGTGATACTGTCAAAACCATATTTGACTGCATAGTCTAAGGCCTGTTGCTGGTTGGCCGTGACGCCAATGTGCCAATGTCCCAGATTTTTAAAGAATTTGACTTTATTCTTTTTATCTGATGCCTGAGAGGAATGCAGGGCAGAGCAAATCCCCGCAGCCGCAGCAACCGCTGAGCGGCAAAACATACGCCTCGATATCGGATGTGATTGTTTTGTTTTCGGCTCAATCATGATTGTTCCTCCAATTCCATTTTCAAAGTCGGGCAAATTGGTAACCAGTTAATACAACTTGCATTTCATTAAAAAGAGCGACAAGAGAAGTGTAGCGTGGAAGATAGCTGCCGTCAATTCAAACCTTCTATTGAGCGGGAGGAAGGACAGCCTATTGTTGACCTCTCCCACAGGGTAAACTCACGGGGCCGGTCATTCCATATTTTGTAACAGGGGCTTATTTTGCGGCTTTTGCTTTTTTGGCCTTTTTTCTTCCGAGGATTTGGTCTGCTTCTTCCCACGTTTTTGGGGGCCAGTTGCCTTCGGCCTGCAACTGCTTGAGGTGGTCCAACTGCTTGATGCTGATGATGGTCCTGCACTTTGGGAATTTGTTACAGCCTAAGAAAGGTCCTTTTTTACTTTGCCTGATAACAAGCTCGCCGTCTTTGCACTTATAACATTTTAATCCGGTCGGCTCAGGCGGCGGTTTGGGCGGCAGGACGTTGCCGTCCTTGTCGATATTGAGGACGGTTTTGCAATCCGGATAGCCGCTGCATCCGAGGAATGGGCCGAACCGGCCGTTTTTGTGCACCATCGGTTTGCCGCAAACGTGACATTTATGTTCGCTTACCTTTTCTTCGAGCATTTTTCCTTCCTTATCACAGGGGGCCCTGAATTTACAGTCCGGGTAGGCCGAGCAGCTCAGGAACTTTCCGTTTTTGCCGAATCTATAAACGAGCGGCCGGCCGCACTTGGGACATTTATATTCGCTGGGAGTAACTTCGGCCTTTGCGTGTTTCATTTGCCTGGTGGCGATGTCGAGGCTTTGTTTGAATGGGCCGTAAAAGTCGTTTAAGACAC
>DUZJ01000140.1 GCA_013349615.1 Planctomycetota bacterium
AAGTTTAAATACGGCAAACATAACCAGAATAGCCATAGGAATTCCAGTCAGAGGCTTAACCGAAGCATCACCAATAATCTCCAGGGCTGTGTGATGCCGATGTTGAAGTGATTGAACTTTATCAATAATCCTGCCTGCTTCTGTCCATTTTTGCTCTTCAGTTCGCTCAGCAATCTCAGGGCTGAAAGCCTCAGGAATACGCGAGACAAGCTCCTTAATCCCCTCTCCTGTAACCGCCACGGTAGGAACTACCGGAACGCCCAGAAGTTCCTCCATCTTCTTAACATCAATCGTGATACCTTTATGCTTTGCATCGTCCCAGATATTAAGCGCTATGATAACGGGCATATTTTTCTCAAGCAGATGTAAAGTAAGATGAAGATTCCTCTCAAGATTGGTGGCATCAACAACATTAATAACCGCATCTCCATCCTCAAGCATCTTTACTGCTATTTCTTCGGCTTTAGAGGTCACTTCCAAGCCGTATGTCCCTGGAACATCGACGAGAATAGCTTTTTGGCCTTCTACTCTCATGGTCCCCTGAGTGAACTCAACCGTGGTACCCGGATAATTGGAAACAATAACGTGTATTCCGGTAAGGCGCGAGAAGACGGCGCTCTTGCCCACATTAGGATTGCCCATAAGCAATATCCTTTTCATCGTTTCACATCCACAATAATCTTGTGAGAAATCCCAAATCCCAGGGCTGTCTGTGCGCCATATACCTGCAGAACAACCGGACCACGCGCAAAAGCCGCACTTACTTTGGTGACCTTTACTCCGTCCCTGAGCCCAAGTGCCCGTAAGCGATTATGTACCCCCCTTCCAGCTAAAATCTCAACTACTTTTCCTGTCTCGCCGGTCTTCATATCGGTTAAAGGAATCCGCTCCACCATGTGTTCGCTTCCTCAAAAAGATTAGTAATACTCAAGTCACAACCGGAACATCCAAAAGGCAGATTGTAAATCTCATTTTAGCCAAATGAGACAATAAACCAGATGCTTTGTCAATAGTTTTTCATACATTTGTTCACTGGAAGTTAGCGCCGGCAACTGCGCTTAGTTGAGAGAAATGGGCATGGAGCGTTGGTCGCTCAAAACCGACTAAAATGGTGCAAGGCAAACGCCGAACCCGGCAAAGCAATGCCAGGTAATAAAATTGTCCTTAGAAAAAGGCACGGAGGAACTGCGATGCAAGATTGAGACTGCGTCTGCTCCGCTTCGTTACGGGCCTTCTCCAGCTTGCACCGGGCATCGGCGAGACCACGTTTCTGCCGATGATGCGAATGTTCCCACATACATCGTACACGAGCTTCCGTGTCACCCCCATGGTACGAGTAAGAACCAGCTTCATCTCGGGATTAACACCTGAATGTTCAATCCCGAGAGGGATTATCTCTTATTCTTCGATTTTAAGTACCGCCGACGGACACGCCCGCTGGAGCGAGCCGCCTCGCTGCGTATGTCGCGCAAGGCCTTCTGGAACATCTTGAGCTCATTCTTGGCAGCCTTATGGTTGGTCCTCAATGTTTGTATATCGCTATCGAGGCGTGCCTTCGCCTCTATCAGCTCCCTGTTCGCAGCCTGCTGCTCCTCAAGCTGAAGGGACAGATGGGCCGACCGCTTATCGGAACTCGTAAGCTTCTTTCGGAGGTCTTTGGTTACCTTATCGAGCTCGGCATACAGACGGTTCATATCTGTGACCCTGTCCTTGAGGTTCATCACCTGGGCCTCAAGGGCCACCTTCTCGCCATCGAGTTTCTGAGCATGTGTCTTAACAGAGACCACTTCCTGGGCAAGCGCGTCGCGCTCTTTAGTTACTGACTCAAGCTGTGGCTGAGTATCGGCGAGCAGGTTGGCATACTTGTTCCGCTCTTCCTCAGCAAAGGTAATGTCCTCACGTAACTGGTCCACCAACGCAGCCTGTGGTTGAAGCGACTTGACCTGCTCCTCTAACTTGGCGCGGTCGGCCAATTCTTCAGCCAGTTGATTCTGAGCTGCATCAAGCTCAGCTTCCAGGACACCTTTCAACTTAAATGCTGTGTCAACCTGTTCTTCGAGACCTTTGACAATAGAGATGATACTGGACCTCTCCCTGGAAACGTCGGCGTAGTCATCCATTTGGCTTCTGCTGCTATCCATGACACTGCTAACTTGCAGCATTGCAAGCTCGTCGACGGACTCTTCCATCGACTCCAAAAGGGGAATGACCGGTAAGTCCAGGTTAATCCTTCTCCTTCTCGTACTCGGTTTTCTTCTATTTCCACTTGTCCTTTGTTTCCGACTTTTTGGCATCAGACGATCTCCTTAATTTATTGTCAGCGAGGGCTTCAAAAGACGCCGCTTTTTATCAAAGACCATAAGTCAATGTCAAAAAACGCACCTTCTAAACCCATAATCCTAATTTCCTCGGGTTTGGTTTAGAGATTTCAAAACCGTACCCGTAACTTCTAATCGAAAACCTGTACCGACACAGATACTCCATTTCCCAATTATACTGACACGACCTCATCATACTGAAAGCTCCTCATTCCACCATTCGCGCCATCGTGCAGTTACACCCTGAAGTGACTTCTTATCTCTTGGAAAGGATTGGCTCATCTTCAAACCGGTGATTGCCTGCAGGGCATTAAGAATAGCCTTACCTGTCGCCTTATCAGGGTCATTAAGGTGTTCAATAAGGGACCAGACTACCTGCCGAGAACGGAGGTTACCCATCGCCCCAGCCGCCGCCCGACGGACAGAAGGACTGCTATCATCCAAAAGAGGTAACAGCTTTACAGCAAGTTCGGCTTTACCAAGCCAGCCGATGCACGTTGCCGCTCTACGCCGGACTTCTTCGGCCTCATCGGAAAGCATACTTAGCAGTACAGCAGAACTGCCTTCTTCAGCCAGACAATACAAGCCCCATACAGCAGCAAGGCGGACCGAAGCAGCAGAATCAGTCAAAGCATGTGCAATTACAGGCAGCCCTTTCTTCATCCCCAGTTTCGCCAGGGACCTAATGCACTCCTGCCGCACCTGTGGGGAAGGTTCTCGCGTCATCTGGCAGGCAAGAGTCCTGACCGACAACGGATGGCGGATGCCAGCCATCGTTTTAGCCGCATCTACACGCATGGCGACATCCCGACTCACGATATCAGAAAGAGCCTTCGTAAAGATTATTCTCTCGGCCTCGCTTGGGAAACCACTCAAGTTCACCCCATCCAATCCTATATTAGAAGACCTCGATGCATCAGAGCCTGTGATGAGTAACCAAGACTCACGCCCTTTAATCCTCTTCTTAGCCGGTCGAACAGCAGTCGCTGCCGCCGAGGATTTGCCCTTGACCTTAGCTACCTGTTTTGTGTGAGCTTTTGACCGTCTCTGCGGTTCAGCCTTAAGCTTAGCTCCTGTTTTATCGCCGCTTTTTCCCTTTGCACCGGCTCCAGACCTGTGCTTTACGGTAATTTCTTTGGCCTTAGCATCAGCTCTAACCAGCACTGACGTTCCAAGCGCCTCGCCGATTTCCGAAAGTTCTGATTTGCCGCGACTCATTGTCTTGCACTCCCTTTAAGTTGACTCCATAATTTGTATTTCAATGTCCCTATCAACCACCTTTTGTCCTACACGACGCCCTTTTTCTTCAAATCCTGCGCCCTCACAAGGCAGATACGCGCTCAGGACTCAGAATCGCTCGAGGCATTGGCCTAACAAGGTTTACGACTTTGCGATTCTGCCTTGGCAACCGGTGGCTGAGACTCTTGCGCTTTAATTGCAACGTTTATCTTTATGCCAGCTTTGGATATCGGGCGATTTTGGGGGTGGCTTGAGTTCTTCCTTTTTTCCATCTTCTTTTTTTCCCTCACTTTCCTCACCTTTGTCTTTTTCCTGTGTGTTGCTTTCTTCCTCAAGTCAGGCACACCCTACCGCTAATGAGAGGCGCTCAATATCCATTCCTTACTTGTTTACTACAGATATTATCGGGAGAAAGGGTCTCCTCGCCAAGACAAACAGGTATTTTGCAATTTTGTTCAGCAATCCGGAATGTATTACAAAATGAATCGAAGGCAAAATGATATCGGACAATGCGCTCAACATTTAAGATATCCAGCTTGCATTTGCCTAAATACGTAGGGGCGGTTCGCGAACCGCCCGTACCGCTGTTATGCAAATCCTTCTCTCCTTTTTTTAAGAACAAAGGCCCTTTCGGTCGACAATATCTTTGGTAACTGGAATAACGAACAGATAATGGGACCAAATAAAAGAACGAACCCTCCAGAGAAAGACAGAAAAAGATGAGTGTGGGCAGCCGTCGCAAACCTTCAAGTACGGTTGATGCACTTTTAACGGGTGCAATAGCCAGGGTCAAGACAGAAGCCGACGCGGCGATAGCCAAGGTCAAGGCTGAAGCCGACGAGGTGATAACCAGATTCAAGGTTGAAACCAAAGAAAAGGCAAGGACACTCACCGATACGACAGACAAAGTCAAACCTTCAAGCAAAGTTGAGGCACTTCTCCTGGAGGCAGTAGCCAAACAAAAAGCAAAGTCAGAAGCTGAAATCGCCAAGGCTATAGCCAGGGTCAAGGCCGAAGCCGAAGCAAAGGCATACACCGATACGAAAGCCAGGATTAAGCCTCAAATCAAAAAGGGGTCAGCCAAACAAAAAACAAAATCAGAAGCTGAAACTACCAAGGCGACAGCCAGGGTCAAGGCTAAAGAAAAGGCAAAGACATACACCGAACGAGAAGCCAAAGTCAAACCTTCAACCAAAGTTGAGGCACTTCTCCTGGAGGCCGTAGCCAAACAAAAAGCAAAGTCGGAAGCTGAAATCGCCAAGGCCATAGCCAGGGTCAAGGCCGAAGCCGAAGCAAAAGCAAAAACATACACCGATACGACAGCCGCAGTTATGGCTGAAGCCAAAGAGGCGTCAGCCAAACAAAAGACAAAGTCAGAAGCTGACACTACCAAGGCTATAGCCAAGGTCAAACCTTCAAGCAAAGTTGAGGCACTTCTCTTGGAGGCAGTAGCCAAACAAAAAGCACAGTCAGAAGCTGAAATCGCTGAGGCCATAGCCAGGGTCAAGGCTGAAGCCGAAGCAAAAGCAAAAACATACACCGAACGAGAAGCCGAAGTCAAGACCGAAGCCGAAGAGGCGATAGCTGAACAAAAGACAAAGTCAGAAGCTAAAGCTGAAGAAGAACCAATCGCGCACACGGCTCGACTGAGCTCGCCGAAGTCCGATGTGATAGCCAAAGTCAGGGCCGAAGCCGAAGAGGCGATAGCTGAACAAAAGACAAAGTCAGAAGCTAAAGCTGCTGAAGCAATAGATAGGGTTAAGGCTGAAGCTATCAAGGCGATAGCCAGGGTTCAGGCTAAAGCCGAAGAAGAAGCGACGGTATATACCGTTACGATAGCCAAAGTAAGAGATGGAAAAAAAGCGGCGGCGACAGTTGAGAGTCAAGAGCAACGGATTTCCGAAACCTTCCAAAGAATGCCACAGTCGCTGACGGTTCTGCCGGAAGAGCACTTCCGCCCAGATTCTGGGACCCCATTGTACGACTTATTGCAAAAGGGGAACATAGGCATAAGCGCAAAAGACATTATGCAAAAAGAGCTTATCTGGGGAAGTGCTGATGATAGCGTCCAGCAAACTGTTACAAAAATGCAGCAATACAATGCCAGCTATGTGATGGTAGGTCGCGATGGAGTACTGGAAGGTATTGTATCAAAGTCTGATATAACAGGCGCGACCAGTCCCTACCTGCAACCTGTATTCGCCAGACGGCGTCAGTTTTTGGACGATGCCACACTTCAAATAAGAATCAGATGGATAATGAGCAGGCCCGTTCACATCATAAGCCCTCAGACGTCGCTTGCTGGTTTAATGAAACATATGTGCCAGTTTCGCAGGCTGTGTTTGCCTGTGGTAAATCAACAGAGCAAAGTGCTGGGTTTAGTAACGCAAGCCAATATCCTCCAGGCATTACTACAACTTCAGAGCAGTCCAGGCGTCTCTGTCTCAGGCGAGGTGGCACAGGTGAAACCTGCATCCGGACATCCTCCTCACGACAGTACGACTCAAGCCTCGAGGACGATGGAAAATTCTCCCGTATATTCCCAATAGTTCTGTAGTGGCCTTTATATTTCTTTGCTGCTTAAGCTCGACCTGCCGTCTCCTTTCGTCGCACGAGCGTTTCTGGCCAAAACCAAAAAGTTTAACCCTGCCGGGACATGGCTTCCCGGCAGGGTTATATCGAAATAGAACCTAAGTACAAGGAGTCAGTTTCCGATTTTTAAAGTTCCAAATGCAGCCAGGTTACTACCTGATGAGGGTAGTCAATTCTTTAAGCATGTCATTGGCAATCTTGATTGTCCTTGCGTTAGCTTGGTAACCGTTTTGAGCTTCAATCATAGAAACAAACAGGTTTGCCACATCGGCATTGGATCTCTCCAGTGACGAACCATGAATCGTGCCCGCACCACCGACCAGGCCCTGGGTACCCACCGCAATACCAGAGTTGACCGATGGAGTAAAGTGACCATTGCCTACGCTTTCCAGACCTGATGGGTTACTGAATAACGCCAGTTGAACAGCAGCAAGATTCTTCTTAAGACCGTTGGTGAAAGCACCAATAATAAAACCTTCATTACTGACCGAGACCGAGCTTAGGTCGCCTGTCGTATAGCCGTTTTGCTCTTTCGCCACCGCCGTAGATGCTTTTGCGAATTGCGTTAAGCCATTGAACAGGCCCTGGGTACCCATATCTACCGCAATGGTTTGTGGGTTTGCGGTATCGTGAGCAAACGTCACTGTAAACTGGGCTGTATCGCCGATGCCGGAATCTAAACCGGCGAAAGAACCATCACTGCCGTTAAATTTTATGCCTTGAATTCGCCGATTGTCGAAAGTCAGCTCATTGATATTACCGCTAATTGAGGTCAGGATCAAATCCCAGAGATTGCTGTTGGTACCTGTTCGCGTGAAAGCACCTGAAAGAACGTGCTCGCCGCCCTGAGAGTCGTAAACTATAATAGTAAAACTTTTGACCTGGGCACCCCCGACAGTAGCTGCTTCAAAGTACGCCGGCATTGTCAGGTTACTGTCTGACCACTCCATTTTGAGATCCGATAGACTGTAGCCGGCGGCGCCATCGGTTACTACTATTCTGCCGTTGACTATAGACGCCGTCGCACCGTTAAGAACGCCCGTTGTAGCACTGCCCTTTATCGTCTCTGCAACAGATGCAGTACCGCCTGTTAAGTTGGTATTATCAATTGCCAGATCAGCAACATCCATCGCGGCTAAAGTACCGGTAAACTCAACAACGACGGGAGTGGTCGGAAGATCACCGCCGGAGCAACTGACATTACCAGCGCCAATAGTAGACAAACCTTCCAGTGCAGTTTCAATTTGTGCGGCACTAGCACCAAAGGCAATATCAACATTATCGACCCCAAAGGCTACGTTGAATGTGCCGCCGGTACCTGTACTACTAATTGTCTGCTGTTCGTTAGTTTTGTTCAAGTGGTCCAAGACATTCTGTATTGTTGTGTTCACATCAACAGCCATATCCAGATCGGTGGTCGGAGTGGCACCTAAAGGATCACCGTTCGGCTTCCAACCGGAGAAGGTAATTGTGCCGTCGGCCCACGTTGCGTCCTCATCATATTGGTCAAGGTCTGAAATCTTGGTGCTTCCGGTAGCGTTGGCACCGCTGGTGGTATAAGTTATATCCGATCTCAGCCTGTTTATTTGTGTTATCTCATGCACTGCATCGGCACTCAGGTTGCCTGATACCTTTATTTCGGACGTACCACTTGCCTGCATTGCCACATCGAAAGGAACCTTAATATTGCTGTTACCGGGTGTCTGAAAATTGTCACTTTCGCCCACCGTACCTGTACGCTGAACAAGATAGCCCGTAGAAGGGTCGACTAAATTCGAGCTTGAGTCAACGGCGAACGCACCTGCACGGGTGTAAACGTTTTGTAAGCCGTCACTCAGCACAAAATAGCCTTCTCCTTCTACCGCCAAATCCAGCGGACTATTCGTGTGTACGAGATTACCCTGAGACGTATCCGGCGTTATACCGGCTACCTGGACACCGCTGCCTATCTGCTGAGGGTTGACACCGCCGATAGTAGCCGTTGGTTGCGACGCTCTCTTGAGTATTTGGCTCAATAGCTCCGAGAAAATAATGGTGCTGCTCTTAAAACCGACAGTATTGATATTGGCCAGATTATTCCCTGCCACATCGAGCATTCTTTGGTGGGCTTGTAAGCCCGTAACTCCTGCCGTCAATGCGAAACTCATTTTTACTTCTCCTTATCTTTATCCACTACTTTTTTACAAAGACCTTTTTGCACGGCTCGACTGAACTCGCCGAAAGCCGTTCAGAGAAAGTGCAATTAGTGTGCCACATACCCCGCACCTATCCATTTAGTGTGGAACGATAGGTGCGGGGTTCGGTTTTCCGGCATGTAAGCCCCTGCTGCCAAAGCCTTTAAGAAACTTGAAAAGAAATTTCCTTTTGGCCTTTCCTCACCGAGAGTCTCCGCCGGTAAGGACAAATCTTCCCGAATGCCGGAAAATTTTGCCGCCGTCTCCCCAAGACGCAAGAGACAAGACTCAAGTCTTGAGTCTGAAGTCTTGTGTCTGGAGTCTTTCCCTCCTGACCACCAAACGCAAAAAGTCGCGTTTGGGTCCGGCGTTTTCGACGGACTTGACATGCACACTGGATTCATATAAACTTATCAAAATATCCTAATGCAATCCGGCGTTTTCGACGGATTAGAAAAATCTAAACCGTACCACTGAAAGGAAAAGCTATGGTCACAAGAATTACATTGGTAAAACTGTCGTGTTTGGTATTTGCCGTCCTGTTTTCAGGCTGTCGACCACTGCAGTCCGGCGTTTTCGACGGAGTGGACATCGTCACGGAACCGTACATGCTTGATACCGGTCTGCTTTCCCGGTCGATTTCTTTCGAGAACCCAACCGGTTCGCCGGGACAGGGCGGCAAAGCAGCCAGCAAGCTGGGCGTGGGAAGAAAAGGTAAGCCCGCGATAACGTTGAAAGCCGGCCAGGCCGTACAGCTTTGCGACATCAAGGGCACAGGAACCATTCGGCACATCTGGATGACCACCAGTAATAATCCGACCAATCTGCGAAGTCTTGTATTCCGCACATGGTGGGACAACCAGGACCACCCAAGCATCGAATGTCCGCTCGGTGACTTTATGGGCTTTGCGCATGGCAAGGTAATGCCGTATGGTTCAGCCGTACACTCGCTGGGCAAAAACGCCGGCATGAATATCTGGCTGCCGATGCCGTTTGTCAAGCGCGCAAAGATTACGCTGTCAAATGAAGGCAAGGAAAATGTGCCGTTGTTTTACCAGATTGACTACACGACCGGCGATAAGCATCCGCGTGATGTCGGCCGACTGCACGTGCTGTTTAGAAGAGAGAACCCAACGACCGAGAAGCAAGACTTCGTTTTGCTGCCGCAGCGAAAGAACAAAGGCCGCTTCATAGGAGCGATCATCGGTATACGGAACATGCACCCCGGCCAGTGGTGGGGCGAAGGCGAAATCAAGATTTATATGGACGGCGACAAGGACTTCCCTACCATCTGCGGTACGGGAAGCGAGGATTACGTATGCCTGTCCTACGGTATGCAGCAGACGCCGTACCTTTACAATGGCTGCAGTCTTAACCAGAAGGACTTTGTGTCAATGTATCGCTGGCACCTGCCCGACCCCATCTGGTGGCAGAAGGAATGTCGCATCACAATTCAACAAATCGCCTGGAAGGGCGGATTAGCCGAGACACAGGACGACTGGTCGTCTGCCACGTTCTGGTATGAGCCGGTTCCCGGCGACTCACTGCCGAAGATGCCGGATGTCCAGGCACGAACCGCTGACATCTGGAAAGATTAACCGTGCAGACTCACAATATGATGAATAGGTTTGTGAAACTGCCACATCGGCTTTGTTGGTTTGCTTGTTGCTGCTTGTTGGTCGCTTTCGGATTTTGCAAACTGCTTAATGCAAAGCAAAAGGGACCCATCTATTTTGATGTTAGGGACGTTGGCGAACCGGCAGACAAAGTCCACGTAATTAAGCCATGGAAAATCATTTCTCTCGACCCTGAATATGGCGGGCAGTGGGTGGTAGCCGGCGATGTTGATGATGACGGCCAGGTCGAAATCGTCAGCGCCGAAAACGTCAACAAAAACGACGTGCACTACACCAGTACGGCGGTGGCACAAAAACTGGACGGCTCGGTCTTGTGGCGCTGGGGAAATCCCGACATCGGGCGAAAAAAATGGCACCACGACGTTGCGTGCCAGATCCACGACTGGGACGGGGACGGCAAAAGCGAAGTGGTCCTGTGTACGAAAGGTTACCTGGTCGAGCTGGATGGCGCCACAGGTCGGCAGCGAAGGCGAATTGCCATTGCCGACGAAGCTACGGACTGTCTGCTCTTTGCCAATCTGACCGGCGGCAATCGGCCAACGGACGTTCTGGTCAAGACGAGATACCATCAGATTTGGGCCTACGACCGGGCGGGCAATCTTCTCTGGACCGTCAGGGACCCCGGCGGCTACCGCACAGCCCATCAGCCGAGGCCGATAGACCTCGATGGCGATGGACGCGACGAGATTATGGCCGGCTATGCCATGCTGAATCCCGACGGTTCGGTACGCTGGGTTTTTAAATCTAAAAAAGTCAACCAGGCACGCGGGCATCTGGATTGCTGCCGTGTGCTGCGCAGGGGCAAAACGCCAGAGGACTTCCGGCTTGTGCTGACCTGCTGCGGCGCTAATAATGTTGCCCTTGTTGACGGCAACGGCAGGGTCTTGTGGGAAGTCTCCGGCCACCATTTTGAATCCGTGGATATAGGGCAAATCATACCCAACCACCCGGCAGCACAATTGCTCGTCGATATCGACCACCAGCCCCTTGGTAAAAGTCCTCTCTGGGTGCTCGACGAAGACGGCAAACACCTCGGCCAGCTCATAACCGACTACAGCCGGCATCACCACCTGTTGGATTGGACCGGTGACGGCGTGAATGAAATTCTTGTGGCCCACAACGGAGGTATCTATAACCATAAGGGCAAACGCATCGGCGTCTTCGCTACGCCCAAGCCAACTAAAAACGCCTCCCCTCCCGACGAGAGAATCTCCGAGAGAAGCATCCTCACCGGCGACATGACCGGAGACGGTGTCCCCGACGTGGTCCTGGCAACAACAGAGGCAGTGTACATTTTCAAAAACGAAAAAGGGCTGAAACCTGACAGGCCTGTCCCTCTTGGAACCGGACCCAATTTCACACTCTATTAACGTGAGGACTCAAATCAAAGCAGGTGTCAATTCAGAACAAAAAGCTGGATTTATGCGAGCAGTTAGGGTATCATTCCGGTGAATGTTTGGAAAGTTCCGCCTTGGCGGCACGTGGAAAAATCGGTTCAGTTTTGGAATAATGTATAAGGAGAAAAATATGTTGCGTAGATTACTTGCTATCGTATGCCTTGCAATGTTGACGTTACAAACCGGTTGTGGAAAGGTCGTTACAAACAAAGAACAGACTAAAGCAGGATTCCTGCAAATCTTCAATGGCAGCGACCTAACAGGCTGGGAGGCGAGCGGTGGAGCCAAATGGGTGGTCGAAGATGGTGCGATTGTGGGCACACAGGGCGATAACTATGCTCACGGCGACCTGTTCACTAAAAATACGTACAAGGATTTTCTGCTGACCGTTACTTACCGGGTCGAGTGGCCTTGCAATACCGGTGTTTGGTTTCGCTATCAGTCCCCATCGAAAGCATACCAGGCCGACATTCTTGAGTACAAGAATCCCGTGTGCTATTCCGGTTCGCTTTATTGTCCCGGGAAAATGTTCATCGCAATGAATACGGACAAGACATTAGTGGACCGAGACGGCTGGAACACAATGAAGGTTCGGGCCGAGGGTGACCACATTCAGATTTGGCTGAACGGCCGGCAGGTCGCCGACATGCACGATGACACTACTGATTCGGGCAAGATTGGTTTTCAGGTGCACCCCGGAGAGCAGTTCGGCCCAATGAAAATCATCGTCCGCGAAATGCTGCTCAAGCCGCTGTAAGTTATTAGCATCGCCATAACAATAACGACGAAAAGGACCTCGACACAATCATGTTGAAGATTCCGCCTGGGTCTCATCCTGAATGTATTCTTTTGGTTTATACCAACGTGCCACTGGTATGAAAATAAGTGTGGTTACCAGCATAGCTATCACAAAGAACCAGTAGTAGCTGGCTCCCGGCAGTTTGCTTGTACCATCTTCTTTTGTTATAACGTTATTTACAACTGCTGCGAACGCGTTTCCAATCGAGATTGCAAGGAGCTCAACTGACTGGATTAGGGACTTCATCTTCCTGGGGGCCTGTGTATAGGCGAACTCGAGTGCCGTAATAGATACCATGACCTCGGCGGCTGTCAGAAAGATGTATGCAACGACTTGCCATCCGATAGAGGGTTGGAAGCCTCTTTCGAGCTGGATTTCGATCCATACAGGGACAAGAAAGCTGGCGGCTGTCAGGAACATGCCAATGCCAATCTTACGCAGAGGTGTCAGGGTCCACAGGCGATTAAGGACAGGATAAATTACCCATGAGAACAACGGGATTAAGATCATAATGAGCACGGGATTGGCCGCCTGCATTTGGGCGGGCAGCCAATCCTTACCAAACCATCTGAGGTTCATTTTTCCAGCCTGTAGTACCCATGCGGATTCCGATTGATAAAACAACGCGAAGAACATGGATACAAACACAAAGATTATGCAGAGCCTGCCAAGTGTTCTAACTCCTTCTTTATCAAGCGTTTCTCTCCAACCGGTCTTGCCTGCCGGAGGAATGTGCACAAGCTTGTATCGGCCCAGCCAGTATGACACCATCGCGACAAACATGAAAACCCCGGGCACACCGAATCC
>DUZJ01000120.1 GCA_013349615.1 Planctomycetota bacterium
CTGGAATCTGTTACCGATATCACGGTTCTTGCTAATCCCAAGATACTCGCTTTGAACAAGCAGGCCGGTACGGTGTTTATCGGCCAGGAACTCGGTTACAGAGACAGAACCACGATTGACGCCAGCGGTCAGGCCACAGTCGGTGAGGTTAGCTTTTATCAGACAGGAACCAAGCTCTCGTTCAGACCCTACATAGCCAATGATGGTTACATCCGTATGGACATTTACCCACAGGACAGTTCCGGCGAACTGGATTCTGAGGGTATCCCGAGGAAAACCACTGCAGAGCTTATGACTAACATAATGGTTAAAGACGGCCAGACAATAGTCATCGGAGGTCTGTTCAGGGACGCCATAACATCAACCAGGTCACAGATTCCATTACTTGGTGACCTGCCGCTTGTCGGAGCGGCATTTAGAGGCACGACCGACAGCACCGTGCGCCAGGAAATAATTGTGATGCTTACGCCTCATATCATCACCGAGCCGGAGGACACAGAGGCCGATGCGAGAGTGGCCGACATCAGTCGTAAACGGTATGGCGCCCGTATGGGCCTGCAGTGGGCCGGCAGAGCAAGACTGGCGGAGGACCGTTATACAGAGGCCGTGAAGCACTACATCGAGGGTGATAGCAAGACCGCGCTGGAGAAAGTTAACTATGTACTCGAACTTCGCCCGACATACCTTGAGGCGCTCCGGCTGAAAGAAAGGATTATCAGCGAAACAGTCACTGATGATGCGACAATCATTGAAAGAGTAATGCTTGATGTTATTGAAGGGGAAGAGGCGAACAAGTGGCTCAGAAGATAACGGACAGGTGGCACGGCCATCCCCTCGACTTCGCTCGGGACAGGCTTGGCCGTGTTTTCACGGGCATGATGCCCGTGATACACGGAGAAGATTGAAGGGAAATTTAAGATGCTAAGGAAAATAACAATCGCGGCGATAACAGTCGTAATGGCTGTGTGTGCGGGCTGTGAGTCACAAGCGCAGAGTAAAAGAGCTGCCAGGCAAAGATGGGACAAGACCACTGCGCGGGTCAAACTCGCTTTAGCGCAGCAGCAGTATACGTCAGGAAATTATGAACGGGCGGTCAAAGCCGTACAGGACTGTCTCAATACCGACCCTAACAACGCTGCGGCTCGCCGGCTGTACGGAAAGCTGCTTTTGGGAAATGGTCGGCGCGACGAGGCAATTGGCCAGCTTAGTCTTTCTCTGGAGTTGGACGAAAAGCTTCACGAAAGCTGGTACTGGCTGGGTGTGGCGGCAGAGGAAAGCAGAGACTACGAAAAAGCTCACGAGCATTACAACACGGCCTTGTCACTGGAACCGACAAATGTCGATTACATCCTCGCCGTTGCCGACGTACAGATTGCCCGGAACAATTACTCTCAGGCCGTGGAGCTGCTGACCCGGAAGATGTCGGCACTGCCGCGAGATGTATCGTTGAAAGTCGCGTTGGCGGAGTTGATGTTGCGGATTGGGAAAAACGAGCGAGCTATTGAGCTTTACAAGCAGGCAATGCTTATGACAGGTGATGACAGCAACATAGCCGAATCGCTTGGATTCTGCTTGATATTCAGCGGCAAATGGGACGAAGCGGCGGAGATATTTGACAGGCTGTTCGAGCAGTGTGAGGACGAACATAAAAAGAAACTGTATCTGCAAGTGACGGCACTGTGCAGTATGAACTCCGCCCAATATGGCAGGGCTGTTAATTGCTACAATCAATTAAGCATTGATGACAGGGATAACGCTGAGATATGGGTGAAAATGGGTCAGGCGATATTGGGTACAGGCGCGGCAAACAGGGCCCTTATGTGTGGGCGAAAGGCGCTGACTTTGCAGCCGGGCTGTAGTGATGCGATTGTACTGATTGGCTGCGCCCAGTATGCCGGCGGCGATTACAAAGCGGCGCTCGCCAGCTTCGAAAAGATAGCGGCGGATAGGGAAAACGCGCACCTTTCGTTGCTTATGAGAGCAAGATGCTATGAGCAGCTCGGCCAATCAGGCAAGGCCGAACGAGCATACAAAAGGGCACGGGAAATAAATCCACACAGCGAGCTGGGAGATTTCATCGCCAAAGCAAAGAGCGTCCGGGCTCGGTGATTGTCGGCTGGGAATTAAATCGCAGGTTGAAGATTGAAGAGGAACTGGAGTGGTCGTCTTGAAATCGGCGAGAAACTTATATGTGATAGTTACAGCTATTGTAGCGGTTAGTCTGCTTGCTGTGGGCCTCACCGAGGGGCTGGTCTCTGGCACGGAAGAGGGTGGACGTTTCACCGGCTATGTGCAGCGGTTCCCCGTTGCGCCGGTGTGCTGCATTGTTGGGGCTGTGGGCGTGATTTGGCTCGGCTGGTACTGGCTAAAACTGGTGGCGACAATCACGTCCATAGCCAAACGCCTCAAGACGGTCGACATAATGGATTCCCGATTTCGCGGCAATGACAAAAGGAAAGCAAGCGGTAATGCGGTAATAGATGAATTGAGCAAGGCTCTCAATGAGGCACTTGTGCGTTACTCGAATGTAATAGGCGAGCTCCAAAAGCAAATTAATGACTTGCAAATTCAGGTTCAACTGACACAGCGGCAAAAGGCAAACATCGAGTCCATTATATATAGCATCCACGATGCCCTTGTTGTGGTCGATGAGTTTGACAGATTATTAATGGCAAATGAGGTGGCCGGCAGGCTTTTTAATTTCAATTTTAAGCAGTCGCAGCACAAACGCATCGCCGAGCTAATGGACGAAGGTGAAGGTAACAGTGAATTTGTGGATTTCCTGCGACAGAGCAGACAAAGTAAGGCACAGCCGACAAGGAGGGAAATTGAATTTGTGGAAGATGAAAAACTGAAAACCTTCGATTGCATTGTCTCGTGTATTTACGATGAGAGCGGGCAGGTTTGCGGAATTGTAGGCGTGCTGCACGATATTACGCGCCAAAAGCAAATTCAGCAAATGAAAAATGATTTTGTAAGTCACGTCTGTCACGAATTAAAAACTCCTCTTGCTTCTATCAGCGCCTATACGGAGATGCTCTCTGATGGTGAAGCCAGGGACGGCAAAACAAGAAAAGAGTTTTATTCGGTGATTCAACGCCAGGCAGAAAGATTGAATGGGCTGATTGAAAACACCCTGAATATTTCACGAATAGAGTCCGGTCTGATAAAAGTGGATAAAGAGCCTGTTAGCCTGACAATACTAATAGAAGAACAATTGCAGATGATAAAAAGCTATGCTGAGGAAAAGAACATTGCCTTCAAGGATATTGGACAAAGCCGTGTCGTTTTTGACCAGGTGTATGCGGACAAGGATATGATTTCGCAGGTTATTGTCAATCTGCTGAGCAATGCGGTTAAGTATACGCCTTCGGGAGGTTCGATAAAAGTTGAAATTGAGGTTGATGAATCAGCTGACGTTGCCCGGCTTAGTGTAGCCGATACGGGAGTTGGAATCCCTGAAAGTGAAATCGAGCATGTCTTCGACAAATTTTACAGGGTTGCCGAAAATAAAAATCAGGCCAAAGGGACAGGATTAGGACTTAATCTTGTTAAACAAATAGTAGAAAAAGTCCACAATGGCAGGGTGTTTGTCACCAGTAAGGCCGGCGTGGGCAGCACGTTTGGATTTGAGCTGCCTTTGGCAACGAGAGAAGTGGTCGAATCCCTGCCGGCAATAAGCAGAGGGCAGGTATGAGCAGCCCCTTGAACGCAGTCCGCCTGAGGCGGGTGATTCTAATGAGCCAATGGCTCACAAACTGCGTCCGGACATACAGAAATATTTTTTGGGAGGTGGGTTGATGTCACGAAAAAAAGTTCTGGTTGTCGACGATGAGGTACATATCGTTCATGTAGTGGCGATAAAGCTTCGTAATAACGATTATGAGGTTATATCCGCGGAAAATGGTGCCGAGGCCTTCGAGCTGGCATGCAGTGAGAAGCCGGATATTATCGTTACGGATTTTCAAATGCCGGTTATGACGGGACTGGAGCTTGTCGAGAAGATTCGCCAATGCGATGCGATAAAAGATGTACCGGTGATCATGTTGACAGCAAGAAGTTTTGCCATTGAGCAACAACAACAAGAAGATTTGCAGATATCACAGTGTCTGAGCAAGCCGTTTAGTCCTAAAGAGTTATTAGAAAACATCGAGGATATTCTATACCACAGGGCGGTAGTTAATAGCCGGGTATGAAGAATGAAATAGAATAAGAGATGCAAAATACCAAACACGAGATAGGCTCATCGTTCCGTAAGACCAATGGCCGGCTTACAAACTCACAATTACATGAGTTGGAGGGCTTTGGCGGTAGGATAAATAAAGTTGGCGTTAATTTTGCAGTTTGCGATGCTGATGGTGAACTTGTCCTGCTGTGCGACGGCGGAAAATTCAAGAGCGATAAAAAATCGATAATTGATAATTGTTTATCGATTCTCGAACGGGACATCAAAGGGCATCAATCATCAACAGTCGACAGTCGGTTCTTGACTACTCTTCTAAAACAGGGAAGCCAGGCTGTTGGTGTTGCCTTGATTGATTTAGGCGGCCCCGCACCAATTGCCACTCGTCAAAAAGACCTGGCCCTGCTGGCGGATTGCGACGCCGATACGGGTTCAATTGGTGCGGGGTGTCCAACGACGGCGGATAATGCGAATCGCGATACACAGCAGGATATACGAAATACCCTTTTTAGTGAGATGCTTGGTTTTCTTTCAGAGCATTTTCGAACCGAGGTGGAAGCTGAAGAACAAATCGAAGTGGTCGGCACCGAATTGGCGAGGGTCTATGAGGAGCTTGTGCTGCTTTACAAGCTCAGCACAAATATGAGGGTCACCGAGCCGGACGCGAACTTTCTGCAAATGGCTTGTGACAGCTTGACCGATATTGTTAGTGTCGAGGGTATCGCAATACTGCTGGAAAAGACCATAGACGATGAAAAACAGTTGGTTGTGGCTGCCGGGTCGGGCTTGATAGATATAGATGACCGAATGGCAGCCGTTTTACATAGCTTGTTGGCCGAGGAAATAAACAGCGGCAAAGAGGCGCTGCTGGACAGCGAAGTGGATTCACCTTTCAAACATGATTGGCCGAACAACATAAGAAATATTATTGCGGTTCCTTTGTGCGGAAAAGACAAGGCCGAATCACATCACGATAATACCCCCAAAGCTCAAAATGACAACCGCATAATAGGGATAATGGTCGCGATAAACAGAATCGACAAGCAGGATTTCGACAGCACCGATGCAAAACTATTTAACTCGGTGGCCAATGGATGTGCCGTGTTTATCGAGAACGGCAGGCTGTTCAATGACCTCAAAACTTTATTTATAGGTTCGTTAAAAGCGCTAACACGCAGTATTGATGCCAAGGACCCGTACACACGCGGCCATTCTGAAAGGGTTGCTTTCATTTCTCGATGGATTGCCGAGAGAATCGCCGAGCAAGAGCCGGTGGAAGAAGAACAAATACACAGGATTTATTTGGCCGGACTGCTGCACGATATAGGAAAAATAGGGATAGACGAAGTGGTATTACGTAAGAAGGGCAAGCTGACCGAGGGCGAAATCGAGTGCATAAGGAAGCATCCATCGATAGGGGCGGGCATTTTACGTGAAATAAATCAGATGCATGACATTGTGCCGGGTGTGCTCTGTCACCATGAGCGAGTCGACGGTAAGGGATATCCCGGCGGCTTGGTCGGCGAACAAATACCGCTGATAGGAAAAATCGTCGGACTCGCAGATGGTTTTGATGCAATGACATCAAAACGAACTTATAGAAATGCGAGGACCGTGGAGCAGGCGCTTGCAGAGATAAAAAAAGGATTAGGTACACAGTTTGATGAGAAAGTCGGCACAGTATTCCTCAACAGCGATGTCTATCAGCTCTGGGACATTATTGTGCAGAATGGTCCCGATTTTACTGGGATTTATGGCAGCAGTAACTTCTCGGAATACGGCACTGCTGCTGTGGGGACACTAATCAGATGAAAATAAGAACACAAGATTATAACAATGTTACGGTTGTTGAATTGCAGGGAGACCTGGATGGTGATTTTACCAAACTGCTCCAAAATACCGTCACCGATATAATCGCCACGAACAAGACCGGCATCGTATTTGATATGAGCAGTGTGGGATTTATTGATAGTCAGGGACTGGCACAGTTGTTGTGGGCGCGGGACTACTGCAACGAGAACAAACGGGGAATTAGATTGGCCGGAATCGATGAAAACTGTGGGAAAATCTTGGAAATCACTCGCCTTGAAAGTGAATTCGACCGCTATGCCGAACTGTCTGAGGCGGTAAAGAGTTTCGCCTAAAGCAATAGTTCCCTGTTCGTATTTCGTATCTTCATCGGATGAGATACGAAATGGCGGAAGGAAAGGCTATGAGTCAAATAGCAGTAGAAAAGAAGATGCAGCTTGGGCAGCTGCTGCTTGCGCGTGGGGTAGTGACGGCCGAACAAATTGAAAAGGCTCTCAACGAGCAGAAAGAAAAAGGCCATCACAAGCTGCTTGGCGAGCTTCTGGTGGAGATGAATTATTGTTCAGAAAACCAGATAGCTTCGGCGCTGGCGCAAGGATACGGTGTGCCTTATGCGCAGGTGAGTCCAAAAATATGTGACCCAAAGGCGATTGAAATATTACCCAGGGAGTTTCTCGAAGAGCATATAGTTTTGCCCCTCTTTAAGGTCTATGATGTCCTTACGGTGGCGGTGAGTGAGCCGACAAATGTATTCTTGATGGATGAAATAGAGCGTATAAGCGGCTGTAAGATTCAGGTAGTCTGTTCAACCGCCAAGGATATCAAGGCCACACTACAGATATATTTGCCGGCCGCAAATGTCTTTGTCATTGACGATATTATCGATGATGAGGGACTGGAAGATTTTACACTAATAGAAAAATACACAGCGGATATAAGCAGTCTGGAGGAGATAGCCGGCCAATCGCCGGTTGTAAGACTCGTCAATTATTTGCTTTATAACGCCGTCCGGGAAAATGCCAGTGACATCCATATAGAACCGGATGATAAAAAGCTAAGGGTACGCTATAGAGTGGATGGCAGGTTGTATGAAAGGATCTGTCCGCCTCATCAGATGCATGCGGCAGTTGTTTCACGAGTCAAGATTATGGCTGAACTGGACATTGCTCAGCGGCGTCTGCCGCAGGACGGTAGTATTCATGTTTTAGTAGAAGGTAGGCCTATCGATTTGAGGGTATCGGTTATGCCCGGCAACTTTGGCGAAAAAGTAGTTATCAGAATTATCGACCCGCAAAAGGTACTTTTCAATCTTGAGTCGCTTGGTTTTACCTACGAAAACCTCAAGCTATTCCGGCAGGTAATACAATCTCCGAATGGTATAGTCTTAGTAACCGGGCCCACCGGTTCGGGTAAAAATACAACCCTTTACGCCGCTCTTGCCGAGTTAAATAGCGAAGAGGTCAACATCTGTACGGTTGAAGACCCTGTGGAGTGCAATATGGCAGGGATTAATCAGTTTCAAGTGAACAAGAACGCAGGCTTTGAATTTTCGACGGCGCTTCGCAGTTTGTTGAGGCAGGACCCCGATATAATAATGGTTGGTGAAATCCGCGATGAACCTACAGCCAATATCGCGGTGCAGGCGGCCCTGACCGGCCATTTGGTTCTGTCCACTTTGCATACCAATGACGCGCCTGGGGCCATAACACGTTTGCTGGATTTAAGTGTGCCTCCTTATCTTGTTGGTGCTTCGTTGATCGCCGTCTTGGCCCAGAGATTAGTGCGGAAGATATGCCCGAACTGTAAGACGAAATATGAGCTGCCTGCAAGTGTAAAAAGAATTATTGCAGAGCTGGGCGGGAAAGTTACGAAGTTTTACCGTGGTGTGGGCTGCAAAAAGTGCCGTAATACCGGACATCTCGGACGAATCGCTATTCACGAGCTGTTTGTGCCGAATGAGGAAATTTTCGAAATGATTAATGAGCGGGCAAGCTTAAAAAAGTTGAGACATGAGGCACTTCAAAATGGAATGGTTCCTTTGCAGTTAGATGGTATCGAAAAGGTCAAGGCCGGAATTATATCTGTCGAGGAAGTATTGAGAATTACTCAGGCAGCGGATTAAATGACTGTATTAGCAACAGAAACTACAGAAACGCTTGATGAAACGGTACCCCAAACGCGGGACCAGGCGGATGAACGTCGAACCGTCGAACCGTTCAAACGTCTTCACGCGGCAAAAGTAAAACAGGCTGAGCTGATTCTGTTCACAACACAGTTAGCGGTGATGCTTGATAGCGGCGTGGCGCTTAGCGATGCTATTGATGCTATTTCTGAGCAGACTGAACCAGGCACATTTAAGATGGTAATTATGGATCTGGCGGAGACCATCAAGAGCGGTGAAAATTTTTCAACAGCACTAACTGCCTACCCAAAGGTTTTCAATTCGATGTTTATCAGTATGGTCAAGGCCTCAGAGGCGTCTGGCAGAATGGTTGAAATGCTCAGAGTAATCAGCGGCTATCTAAACTTCGAGGCCGACACACGTAAACGCATCAAGGGAGCGCTTACGTATCCATTCATAATGGCACTAATGGCTGTGGCCTCAACGGGGACATTGATGTTCTTTGTTTTGCCGAGATTTATGAAAATTTATGAAGCCAGAGGGGCCACACTGCCAAAAATCACTCAGGTATTAGTTAGTTTCAGCAGGGTGTTGGGTGATTTCAAGGCGATGACAACTATTGTAACGGCGGTGATATTGGCGTCGGCAGCATTATATTACTGGGCTGGGAGCGCCCTTGGCCGGCGTGTGATAGATTTTATAAAAATCCGAACCCCTGTACTGGGCACGATGTTTATCGATATGGTAGTAACCCGCAGTATGCGTATTATGGCAACAATGGTCAGCACAGGCGTGAGCCTGCTGGACTCGATAGAAGTGATTGGCAGCTCGTGTGACAACTACTATTTTCAACGGCTTTGGGCCGGCACGGACGAAAGGATTCGCGACGGCTATCAACTATCAGAGTCGATACTGATTTCCATGGACGGCGAAGGGACTTCGCCTGGCACAAAGAGCCGCAAAATACCAGGCCGGTTAATTGCACCGGGAGTTATCCAGATGCTTCGGGCCGGCGAAAAGAGCGGTAAGCTCGGTGAAGTCTGTGATAAAATATCGACTTTTTACGAAAAAAAACTACAAGCCTCCATCAGGAGCGTTACGGCCCTTATAGAACCGCTTATGATAGTAGTTCTCGGCGCTATTATCGGAACAATTGCGATAGCGCTGCTGTTGCCGGTGTTTAGAATTTCGAGTGTCATCGCGCACTAATTCACAATTCTCAATTTTACCACAGACTTCTCCTTTCTCTTTTCGCCTGGTTACATGCTTATCTTTTCGCCTGGTTACATGCTCATCTGTTCCGCTGGTCATCTGCTTCTCTTTTCGCCTGGTTATCTGCTCATCTGTTCGCATAGTTACATGCTCATCTGTTCCGCTGTTTTTTTGCCTTTGAAATAGGTTCGACCCTTCGACTACACTCCCTTCGGCTGCGCTCAGGGCAGGCAGGGCAGGCAGGGCAGGCAGGGCAGGCAAGCTCACTACGGGTTGGGTTTGTTTGGGTTTGAATCGGGTTTGTTTTGGCATTTTATTGGCTTTAATTGGGTTTGATTGGCTTTGAATTGGGTTTGTTTTGGGTTTGTTTTTTTGTACATAGTTCATAGTTAATTGTTCGTAGTTCGTTGTTAATAAATTAGTTACGTTCATTTGGGCTTTTCGGAGATTGGGTTTGTTTTGCATAAAATGAGCGATTTGTAGTGCGCTCTCTACAAATGTAGAGAAGAAATTCGTATCTCGATACGAAAAATACGAAATAAGAAGCACGAAATTCGAAACAATATCAAAATCTAAATTACCCAAATTCAAAACTTTGCCTATCTTGCCAAATAATGGTTTATGAGCGTGTCCCGCACCAAATAGGCTGCTGCCGTAATTTGGTGCCGGACGATACGTGCGGGTCTCCGCTAATCTGCCATTTCTATGGCAGTTTGTATTATACCAAACACTTCCCGATTGTTCAATATAAATATAACATTTTTAATAAAAATATTCACCACGAAGGCACGAAGGGCACGAAGAGAAATTAGACGCAGATTAGGAACAGACACAAGAAGAAAGACTCAAGACACAAGGGACTCTTGAGGACGGGATAACAGGATAAATGGGATTTTTTACCACGAAGGCACCAAGACACGAAGTTTTTTTTGTACGGAGGGAGATAGAAGTATATAAGTATATGCATATATACTAATGTAGTGCTTTAAGGGTCATGGTTTTTTGCCACTAAGGCACAAAGACACGAAGAGAATTTAATCGCGGATTACGCTGATTTACGCGGATTTTGATTTTGCCAGCCGATGCGGACTCGGCAGCGGCTTTCTCGATACCAGTATCTGTGAAGCCTGCGGCCGGCGTCCGCTGTGCCATCGGGGATGGCACGCATAAGAATATGCAGGCCGGTAAACAAAGAGAGAAATTAGACGCGGATTTCGCAGATTGACGCTGATTTGTTTTTAGCCAGCTTGGTGTTCTTGGCAAAACCTGCTTTTAAAGCCAGCTTTGTCGCAGGTTATTGCCTTCGTCCACAAGGCCATCGAAATGACCTTTTTCAGAAGCCGGCCAAAACGGTGTTTAATTGGCCACGAATTAACACTAATAAAACGAATTGTTAGCCACAGAGAGCACAGAGGGCACAGAGGGTTTTTAGACAGGATAACAGGATTTACAGAGATTTCATTTTTGCCAGCCGATGCGGTCTTGTCAGCGGCTTTCTCGATACAAGCATCTGCGAAGCCTGCGGCCTGCGTCCGCTGGGACATCAGGGATGGCCCGCATAAGAATATGCAGGCCGGCAAAAAAAGAGAGATATTAGACGCAGATAAGGAACAGACGCAAGAAGCAAGACTCAAGATACAAGGTATGTTTCTAACGGGGTAGACAGATTAACGCGGGTTTTTACCACGAAGGCACAAAGGGCACGAAGAAGAATTAATCGCGGATTTCGCCCCCTTAGAGTGAAAGGCACTCTAAAAAAGGGGGTAGACGGATTGACGCGGATTTTGTTTTTGCCAGCCGATGCGGACTTGGCAGCGGCTTTCTCGATACAAGCATCTGCGAAGCCTGCGGTCGGCGTCCGCCGAGCCATCGGGGATGGCCCGCATAAGAATATGCAGGCCGGCAAAAGAGGGATTCTTTATTAACTGCGGAGGGCACCCCTTAGAAGACAGAAATTGTTTTTGACGGCAAGTGCGGGTTTGGGTAGTATAAAGCGTAGTTTGCCCCTTTCCTGATTGGGAGGCGGGGACCCAGATTTCCCATCTCCGCTGTATGCTAAACGCTATTTTTTACAGTGCTTTCTCCCTTTCTGGATGCTACTATGGCCATAAATCTGGCTATGAAAAAGACTATGGAGAAAAAAGAGAGATGGCTGACGTGCCTTCCAGAGTGGTAGAGCTTATCGAAACATTCGATCGCAATATCGAGGCCTATCGTTCGTAGCAATACAACGAGGCCCAGCTTCGCAGAGAATTCATCGACCCATTCTTCGAAGAATTAGGCTGGGACGTAACAAACAGATCTGGACACATCTCATGCAAAAGCCCGTATTTTTACCCAATTTTAGACGATTCAGCCTTGCTGAGAGTGAATTTTCTTGGCAATTCGAGTTGATTTATGTAAGAACGAAGACGTTATTAGGATAGTTTGTGTTTTTTAACCGTGTAAATGGGAAATCAACTTAATTTTATGGAAGCTGGCCAGTATAATGGGAAGAATGGGACCTGAAAAAAACGCTGAACCTCTTCAGGTGGTCGGGCGTGCGAAGACTCCGCTTGTCTCGAGGGCGGCGGGCACCATAACGAGGAGCCTGGTGAAGCATGTGGGCTCGATCGTCGCTTCTTGCGGTGCCCACGCGGTTCTTGTCTATGCTGATGCACTTGAGGAAGATGGACTCTCTTTGCTTGAGGGGTTCGGTTGCAAGGTCTTCTGCGTCACCAAGACGCCACAGCAGGAGAGACAGCAGGAGGAGAAAGGAACACGCTTCATTCGCGTGCCGGACGTCCCCCTGTCCCGTCTCGGACAGGTGAAGATCGCCGTCTTCATGGCCTTGACGAAGGGTCTGGTGTCCCGAGGGGATCTCGTTGTGTGTCTCTCTGGTTTCACCGCGAGCGGCACGCTGGACACTCTGGTCGTGACCGAGGTCGGCAGTGAGTTCGAGATGCTCGCGCCTCTGAGACCTGAGGAGGAACCGTCCCTGGACTCCGGGCCTGAGGTGATCGAGCGAGTCATAGAGGTGGCGACAACCCTGGGCAACGAAGGTCGGGAAAGAAAGCCTGTGGGAGCGATCTTCGTGGTAGGGGATGCAAGCCGTGTACTCTCGATGTCGAGGCCGTTGATTCTGAACCCGTTCCGTGGCCACCCCGAAGAGAAACGGAACATCATGGACA
>DUZJ01000145.1 GCA_013349615.1 Planctomycetota bacterium
CCGTAACGGGCCGGCAAAGGTGTCACCCTGCCGGATAGAGTTGTGAACATTGCCGAGCATGTTGGCAAAGACCTCGTTGCCTGCTGTCTCGCGTGTAACGTTAATGGCATCCAGGATTGGCACTCCGGCGCTAATCAATGTTCCCAATGTCCTTGTCCACCGCGTAACAGCCACTTTAGAGCTGAGCTGACCGACCACCGGCAGTTTCAATTTGATGGTATCCAGAACGAATCTGCCGGCACGAAACTGCTTTATAAATCTAAGCAGAAAAATTATTGCAAATGGCGTTGCCAGCAGGATGACCCAGCCGTATCGTTTTGCGACCCATTCGGCCACTCCGAGCACATATTGCGTTATCTTTGGCAGCTCAGCACCACCCGTCATCTCAGTCAGCACCGTCTCAAACTGCGGTATTACTTTCCACATTAACAACAACAGGATTGTGAAAGCCGCGCTCAAAACCACAATCGGATAAATCATTGCGCTTTTGACTCGGCCTTTAAGCTTCTGCGCTTTTTCCATAAAGTCAGTCACTCGTGACAATATCAGGTCCAGCACGCCGCCGGTCTCGCCAGCCGCCACCATATTGACAAACAGGCGGTCAAAGGCCCTTGGGGCTCTGCCCATTGCCTCCGAAAGTGTTGAGCCGCCCTCGATGTCATCGCCCACATAACCTATGACCTTTTTGAATGTTCCCGCCTTTTGCTGGTCCTGCAAGATACGAAGTGAACGCAATATAGGCAGACCCGCGTCCTGAAGCGTGGAAAGCTGTCGTGCAAACTGGGCTATATATTTTACTTTGACTTTGCCGCCGGCACCACGCCTTCGTTTTGGTCTTGCAACAGCTTTTGCCGCCGCTTTCTTTTCGACACCGCGAGAGTGGACCTTCGTGGGAAAATAACCCAAATTTCGTATTTTGCTTACCGCTTCTTTCTGACTCAGGGCTTCTATTTCATTCTTTATTGCCACGCCCTGCGAGTCCAGCGCTTCATATTTGAAAACTGGCATTCTGAACACCTCCCTTGGACCGTAAAACGGCAAAAGTTAAGAAACTGGTTATTGACAGCCGTTTTCTATCCCGATAAACCACAGCGGTCCTTTTAGTTTTCTAATTCTTTACGTTTTACTTTTTACCTTTTGCTTTCTGATTTCCTACCCCTCCACAGTTGTTTCTTTTACAACCTCGTCTATAGTGGTAATCCCATCATAGATTGCAGCCAAGCCGTTATCGCGCAACAGTCGCATACCAGTCTTTTGGCCGGCTGCACGCAACACATTTGTCGAAGCCTGATGCATTATCAAGTCACGAATTTCATCATTGAATACCATAATCTCAAAAATACCCGTTCGTCCTTTATAACCGGTATTATTACACCTGTTACAACCCTGGCCATAATAAAACTTCTTGCCCTTAATATCATCCGGTGTAAGTGACAATTCCGATAATTGACCTTCGGTCGGCTCGAACGCCTGTTTGCACTTCTCACATATCCTCCTGACCAATCGCTGGGAAACTATGCCTTCGATAGTAGCAGTAAGAAGAAATGGCTCAACTCCCAAATCTAAAAGTCGTGCTATCGAACTCGGGGCGTCGGTTGTGTGCAGTGTTGTGAACACCACATGGCCTGTCAAGGACGCTTGGGCTGCGATTTCCGCTGTTTCAAGGTCACGAATCTCACCGACCAGTATAATATCAGGGTCCTGCCGGAGTATATGCCTCAGGCACCTTGCGAATGTCAGCCCGATTTCCGGTTTCATTTGAACCTGAATAAGACCGTCAATGTCATATTCTACAGGGTCCTCAGTGGTGATTAGTTTCGTTTCAATGTTATTAAGCTCATTCATGGCCGAGTAAAGGGTAGTAGTCTTGCCACATCCGGTGGGGCCTGTAACAATTATAATACCATTGGGTTTGTGAATAAGCTGACGAACTAATTCATGGTCTTCGCGCCTTAAACCCAGTTTTTCCAGATCAAAACTGACCTGACTTCTGTCGAGCACACGCAATACAACGCTTTCTCCGAACATTGTAGGCAGAACACTAACACGCAAATCAACCGGCTTGCCCTGTACGGTCAGTGATATTCGGCCATCCTGTGGCAACCTCCTCTCAGCAATATCCAGGTTTGCCATAACTTTTATACGCGAGCTAAGCGCCGCAGCGATGTACTTCGGCGGCGGAACCATTTCATAAAGCACGCCGTCAATACGGTAACGCATCTTGTATTCACTTTCAAACGGCTCAAAATGGATGTCCGATGCCTTATCGCGAATAGCCTGCAGCAGAACAAGGTTCAGTAGTTTTTTGACAGGATTTGACTCTGACAGCTCCTTTAATTCATCAAGGTCGATACTTTGGTTCCTGCCGTCAAATTCCGCAAGGAAAGTATCTCCTTGTATTTCGCTTATCAACTCGTTGATATTTTCATCGCTTTGCGTCTCATAATGCTTATTCAGGGCATCTTCCACTGCTTTAGAATCGGTTACCTTCGCTGTAACTTTAAAACCCATCAGCGTGCTCAAGTCATCGGTTGCTCTGAAATTGTCGGGATTGTCAAGAGCAATGGTCAACTCGTTTTTCTCTTTATCATATTTGATTGGTACGATGTGATATGTCTTTGCCATTTGGGCCGGTACCTTCTCGATTATGTCAAGAGGAATGTCGATGTCGCTGAGGTTTACGTATTCCATTCCCCGCTGGGCCGCAAGAGCAACTTGCAGTTGCTTTTCATCAACCAAGCCAAGCTCAAGGAATATCTGGCCTATTTGTATAGTCTGATGACGCTGTTTCTGGATTTTTAGGCATTCATGAACCTTCTCCCTGGTGAGAACACCCATTTTTATGAGTATCCTGCCAAGGGTTCTGCCCCTTAATTGCTCCATAGGAGGGAGCTTATATGATGTTTCGATTGTTCCCATCTCAGTTGTCCTCTATAACCAGTTCCTTTTCATACCTTCTCTATTATATAACATTAAAGTCTTTTTTACAAATAAATTACAGATAGGACATTTAGTTATTAGGACTATATTTGCTCTATCTCCTCATATCCCTGTTTCGCTTTATTAACCGTACATTTCGTCCTGGAGCTGTTACTCCGCTGCAATCCACCTTTAACTTTCCCAACTGCATTGCACTGAGAAATCTTAAGGCCGAACTCGTTGCCTCATAGTTGAGATATAAAAAATACCAGCCAAGTCTGTCTTTCTCGCTGGTATTTTGTAAAATCCGTTTCGTTCGCAGGCAATCAAGCCCGAAAGACTGGGCCGATGTCCTCCATTTCCTTCGCTGCAGCCTTTCTCTTTTCCCTTGCCTTTATGGCTTTCTGTTTAGCGGCAGCTTTATCCTGTAGCATGCCTGGCTGACGGCTCTGTACGAGCATTTCATCCAGTGTAATCTTGCCGACATCATAAAGCTGCCACAGGTGCTCATCGAGAAGCTGCATTCCCAATTTTTTGCCCGTTTGAATGCTTGAATCGATTCGATAAGTCTTGTTCTCGCGGATAAGATTTGCGATTGCAGGAGTTACAACCATGAACTCATAGGCGGCAATTCGTCCTCTGCCGGCAGCTAAAGGACAAAGGGCCTGACTCAGAACGGCTATCAAATTGCTGCTTAGCTGAATGCGAATTTGCTCCTGCTGGTTTACAGGGAAAACATCAATAATTCTGGTAATCGTACCTGCGGCACTTGTGGTATGCAAGGTACTAAAAACAAGATGGCCGGTTTCAGCGGCCCTAATAGCTGACTCGATGGTTTCCAGGTCACGCAATTCTCCTACGAGAATCACATCAGGGTCCATTCTTAAAATTCGTCTTAGCGCCTCGCCGAAGCTCGGAACATCAACACCCACTTCCCTCTGATTAATAATGGATTTTTTGTGCGTGTGATAATATTCTATCGGTTCTTCAATCGTTATTATATGACGGTCAAAGTTTTCGTTAATATAGTTTACCATACAAGCCAGTGTGGTGGTTTTGCCGCTTCCGGTTGGGCCTGTAACCAAAAACATCCCTCTCGGCCTGCGGCACAAAGCGGCGCAAATCGTGGGCAAGCCTATTTCGTCAAAAGACATGATTTTCGTTGGGATAAGACGCAGGACCAGCGAGATATTACCCTTTTGACGAAAAATGGAGACTCGAAACCTTGCTTCCTCTCCGAAGGCAAAGCCAAAATCGGTCCCGCCCTCTTCCTGAAGTTCCTGCTGATTTCGGTCAGGCGTGATGCTTTTCATCAAAGCTACGGTATCGTCCGGTTCAAGCACCTTGGTTTCCAGGGACCTGAGCCGGCCGTCTATCCTCAATACCGGCGGTCGTCTTGTAACAAGATGTATATCCGAACCCCCCTGTGTGACACAGGCATTCAGTAATCTGTCCATATTAACCGTTGCCATTTGAGAACCCTCAACAACTATTCTTGTCTAATTTATTACAACACCTTCTGCCTGCGTTATTCTCGCCACTTCTTCCGGCGTCGTTGTTCCTTTAAATATTTTGATCTTGCCGTCCTCCATCAGCGTTCTCATTCCACTTGCTTTCGCTGCCTTTTTCAATTCTGTAGTAGGTGCCTTTGTAAAGGCCAATTCTCTCATCTCGCTGTTCATTTCCACCATCTCAAATATAGCGATTCGGCCTTTAAAGCCGGTATCCTGACACTGGCTGCATCCTGTTCCCTTGTACACAGGATGTCTTGCGATATCTTCCGGGGCAATGTTGAGTAATCGTAAATGGTATGGGTCTGGATTTTCATCAATTGCTTTGCAGTTATCGCAAATCACTCTTACAAGTCTCTGTGCCATAATGGCTTGTATTGCGCTGGCTACGAGGAACGGCTTAACACCCATATCTATTAGCCGGGTAATTGCACTGGCGGCATCGTTGGTGTGCAGGGTGCTGAACACCAGGTGTCCGGTGAGTGCCGCCTGAACTGCGATATCGGCGACTGTGCCGTCTCGAATTTCGCCGATGAGTATGATGTTAGGGGCCTGCCGCAGCATCGCCCGCAGAATTCTCTCAAATGTCAAGTCGATTTCTTCTTTGACCTGAACCTGATTCATCCCGTCGAAGTTGTATTCGACAGGGTCCTCAGCCGTAATAATTTTCTTGTCCGACTTGTTAAGTTCCTGCAGAGCTGCATACAGCGTTGTGGTTTTACCGCTGCCGGTCGGTCCTGTAACCAAAAAGATTCCGTTAGGCCTTTTGATTATCCGCTGAAATCGTTCATAATCATCCTGTTCAAAACCCAGCGACTGGATACCGATGTTGACCGCATCAGGGCGTAAAATTCGCAACACTATACTTTCTCCATGGTAGCCCGGCAGAGCAGAAACACGAAAGTCGATGTCCTGGCCCCCAATCGCACGCTTAATTCGGCCGTCCTGTGGCAGCCTTTTTTCGGCAATATCCATACCGGATAAAATTTTCAGGCGTGTAGTCAGAGGTGCCTGCATATTCTTGGGGATGTTGTCTTTTTCCAGGCAGACACCATCGACACGGTATCGTATGCGTACTCTATCGGCCATTGGTTCGACATGGACATCGCTGGCCCGCATATAGTAGGCATTATCTATTATGAGATTGACCAGCCTGACAATGGGGCCGTCGTCAACACCGCCTGCGGCTTGCGCACGAAGGGCTTCTGCTTGTAACTCGTTACTGGCCTCGGCCAGTTCAGCAGCAGTCGCATCAATGCTATGTTTTAGCTTGTCGTCTTCGTCCTTTTTTCTTTTGTCGAACGACTCTTGTATGTAGGCACGAATTCTCGAAGGGTTCGCAAGACGGCAGTCCAATTCGGTATTCAAGCGAAACCGGACCGCGTCCATCGCGTCTAAATCTAATGGGTCGCTGATAATCAAATCCATTCTTCCGTTGTTCATAGAAAGAGGCAGGACATTATGTTTTCTTATAAGTTCTTCAGGGATAAGCTTTAACGTGTCAGGCGGGATGGTAGTTTGATCCAGGTTGATGTATTTTAACCCAAATTGCCTCGCGATCGCCTTGGTTAGAGTGTCTTCGTCGAGCAGGCCCGATTCGAGCAATACCTGGCCGAGCCGTTTATGATTGGTTTTCGAAGCCTTAATGGCATTGATAAGCGCATCTTTTTCTACCAGCCCGGCCTTGTAGAGTATTTCGCCTAAATGTCTACGTTTTTTTGCCATTTTGCCCTGTAATTTAACTATCTCCGGCAAGCCTATATTATAACATTATTAAAGCAGTTAGTCAATCCCACAATTTTAGCCGGAGCATGTTTAGTGCCGTTTGTGCTGCTCGAAGTCGTATGGTATCTCTACCGCCGGAGAAAACAAAGCGTTTAGTTTCACACCGATTATCGGAATCGATACTAATATATACGAGTCCGGCAGGTTTTCGTTCGCTTCCGCCGGTTGGCCCGGCTATACCGGTTATGCCGATTGCGAAGGTTGCTGCCGCCCTTTTTTTAGCGCCTTGGGCCATAGCCTGGGCTATCCTGTAGCTGACAGCGCCATACTCTTCAATCAAATCAGGCGGCACGCCAAGTTCGCTGGTTTTGGCGCTGTTGCTGTAAGTAATCCAGCCGTGTGTGAAATATCTGCTCGCTCCGGGGATGTCGGTCAGCAGCTTGGCCAGGTAGCCGCCCGTACACGATTCAGCTACGGAGATGGTCTTTTTCTGCTGAGCTAACTCTTCACCCACCACTTCGCCCAAAGTCTGGTCCCCTGTTCCGTACACTAACTCTCCCAGAATATTCCGCAACAAGTCTTCGTCTTTTTCGGCCATTTGCTGCGCCTGGGTTTTATCTTTTGCCGTTGCGATAATATGCAGGGTAATTACACCGTGTTTGGCCGTGCAGTTTATCAGCGGCTTCCTTCCTCGCTCCATAAGCGGGCCGAGTAATTCGGCGATGTTCGATTCGCCCGTCCCGAAGCATCTCAGTTTTCGGATTACTATAGCTTGCCGACCAGCCAGTCCGTGCAGTTCCGGCAAAACCGATTCTTCGAACATTTTTCTCATTTCCGATGGCACGCCGGGTAATGCGATGAGCAATTTGCCTTCTACATCGGCCATAATGCCCGGAGCCGTGCCAAGATTGTTCGCAAGTGCTTTCGCGCCGGCTGGTATATATGCCTGAATTTTGTTCTTTGCAGACATTCGCCGATTCCGGCTGTCGAAAAAATCCTGTATCTTCTGCAGAAGTTCCTTTTGCAGTTGCAGTTCGGTGCCGAGGAAGTTTGCAAATGCCTGTCGGGTCAAATTGTCATCCGTCGGGCCGAGTCCGCCGGTTGCCAGGACCAGGTCGGCATCACTGCTCGCCAGATTAAACGAGCGTATGATTGAATCTGTATCATCACCGACAGTGTAAGAGCTGACAACAGGTATGCCGATTGTAAGCATGTTTTCGCTTAGATATGCAGCGTTAGTATCTACCGTCTGGCCGCTGAGGAGTTCATTGCCAATACTGACAATACTTGCTCTTTTCATAAGCCCCTAACCTCTATTTATTTGCCAAAAAAAACCAAGAACAGCCACCTATTAATTCTCGGGGACAGTGCACTATGATGGTTTTTGGCCGAAAAACAGTTCATGATCTGGTTTTGCCGCCGGAAACGTTAATGACGGTGCCGTGAATGTAGCCACTCCGGTCGGAGGCCAGGAAGCATACTGTGTCGGCAACTTCGCTGAGTTTCCCACTTCTTCCCAAAGGAATAGCAGCCTTCTTATACCTTTCCCGCAGCTCTTCGATGGTGATTCCGCGCGTGTGGGCCAACGCACGTTCGTATTCTTCGGTCCGCAGAGAGGTTGCTTCCAGTATTCCCGGTGCGACGCCGACGACCCTGATATTATGTTTGCCGAGTTCCTTTGCCCAGGAACGGGTCACATTGTAAACAGCCGCCTTCGTGGCGGCATACACGCTTTGGCCTTGCGAGCCTTCCGAGCCGGATTCCGAAGCCATATTTATAATAACACCCCTGCCGGACTTAATCATCACCCTTGCAACAGCCTGCGCACAGAGAAAAACGCCCTTTTGATTGATTAACACGACCTTGTCCCAAATCTCTTCGGTCAACTCCTCTTTGCCTGCCGGGTCGACAAGCAGCCTCGGTATATTTATCCCCGCATTGTTGACCAGTATATCAATCCGCCCCGGCGGACCAAAGGCATCGAGAGTCGCCTGCACCATAGCATCGACACTTGCCTTGTTAGCTACATCGGTTGTCGCAGCAAAGTGATTGCCGCCGAATTTGCTCTTCAAATAGGAAACGACTTGTTTAGCACCTTCTTCATTTATGTCAGCGACGACAACATTTGCTCCGGCCTCAGCCAATCCTTCGCAGACAGCCCTGCCGAGGCCATCAGCGCCTCCGGTAACGATTGCGACTTTGCCTTGCAGATTAAGCCAACTCATTCAGTTCGATCTCCAAAAGATTTATTTTTCCAAACCTACCACTCTGTAACAAAACATTTGATAAATGTCATTGCGAGGGAACGAAGTGACCGAAGCAATCTCAATCATTCGTAGGCTTGAGATTGCCACGCTCGGCTATGCCTCGCTCGCAATGACAGTTCGTCATTTCACGTATAGTACTACACACTAATCATAGCTTTAATTACGCCATCACGATACCCGGCCACCAGGTCGAATCCTTTTTGCGGCTCTTCCAGCGGGAAATGATGTGTTACCATAAAGTCAACATCAACCTGCCCACTTGCAATTAAGTCGAGCGCCGTCTGGACACAATGATTCTGACGGCGGACATAACTTATGGAAAGTTCTTTTCGTTTGAATGTGTCAACATCAAAAGAGATTCTGTCCTTCCTGGCAGTTCCTATTATGACCAGTCGGCCGCCCGGCTTTAGTATATCGAAGGCCTGGTCCAGCGCTTCCTGTTGGCCGCAGCACTCGAAAACAACGTCCAGACCCAGCGGTTCAGCGGTGAGTATTTCGCTGACGATGTCTATCTGATTAGGATTGCCCGTCCAGGCGGCGCCGGCGCCTCGCGCGGCCTCAAGACGAGTATCAATCTTGTCCGTAACATATATTTTTCGGGCTTTCTCAACTTTCACCGCCAGCAAAACGCTAAGGCCAATAGGGCCCGTACCAAGGATAGCTATGTTAGCGGTTTGCGGCACGTGGGCACTCTTGACCGCGTATACACCAATAGAAAAAGGCTCACATAAAGCGGCCTGTTCAAGTGTAATGGCACCGGCGGTTGGAAAGCAGGACTCCTGCGGCATAATAATATACTCACACAAACATCCACCGCCCTGCCCGGGACAGCCGAGGAAACGCAAATCTTCACAGGTATTTTCCCTGCCAACCCTGCACTGGCTGCACTTTTGGCACGGTACTGCGGGGTCGACCGCGACCCGGTCGCCGACTTTAACGCGGGTAACTGAGCCGCCGATTGCTTTGACAGTGGCCGAGCACTCATGTCCTATTATGAAGGGGTACTCAACAATTTGCCGGCCGATTCGACCGGTCTCGTAGTAGTGCAGGTCGGAGCCGCAAATGCCCACCATTTCAATTTTCAGCAGAACATCATTGTCCTTTTCGATAGTCGGGTCCGGCACATCCCTCAACTCCATCCGGTTGATACCGGTCAGTACAATCGCCTTCATAAATTCAATTTCCTTTTTTTGTTGCGTTAGACGTTGAACCTAAAATTAATAACGTCGCCATCCTGAACAACGTAGTCTTTTCCTTCGAGCCGGATTTTGCCGGCGGCCTTGAGGGCCTTTTCACTGCCATGCTCCTTTAGCTCGTCGAAGCTAAAGGTCTCAGCCCTGATAAAACCCCGCTTGATATCGGTATGCACCTTGCCTGCCGCATCAACTGCAATTGTGCCCTGCTTTATAGGCCAGGCGCGTATCTCGTTTGAGACAACTGTTATAAAGCTGATTAGGCCGAGCGCTGAATAGCAGCTATTGACGAATTTACCTTTTGCCGATTCGGTAATGCCCAAATCAGCACAAAACAGCGCTCTGCTGTCAGCGTCCAATTGCGCCAGTTCGAATTCCAGCTTGGCACAAATTGTAATGACCGGCACAGAGGCGTCAACACGCTCGCCAAAATCGAATTTCGCTTCCAACTGATTCTCCCCAACGTTTACCGCAACTGCAATCGGCTTTTGGGTCAGGAATCCGAGGGACTTAATCATCTCGCGTTCTGCCTCAGTTTCGATAGCTGAGCTAATCGGCTTTTCCGCCTCTATAGCTTCCTGGAGTTTTGTGTGCAGGGCCAATTCGGCCTTATCGTGTGCCTGCGTCTTGGTGGGTTTATGCACCTGCTTTTCGAGCTTTTCTATGCGGGTGGCAACAAGCTCCAAATCGGCCAGCAACAGTTCTGTCCGCAATTCCGCCAAATCTCGTACCGGATTTAGACTATTTCGATAGGCCGGGACCGCTGTATCCTCAAATGCCCGCACCACCAAAACGAGCATATCAACGGTTCTTATCTGGTTAATCAGCCGTCGGGCTGCAACTCGGCCGTGCTCGTCGGTAAAGTTAAAACCCGGCACGTCAAGACAGTCTATTGTTGCATGCGTTGTCTTCTTCGGCTTATAGTATTCGGTCAGCCATTCGAGTCTTTCGTCAGGGACAGTTACTATAGCCTCTTCAATCGTCGTCGAGCCTATGGGCGCAATCCCCTTGCCGCTTAAGCTCGCAAAAATAGTACTCTTACCGGATTGCAGCAGACCGAGTAAAGCAACTTTCAATTTAATACCTCATTATTCTTTATAAACGCTTTCCCCATTACAATCGTAGGCTACGACTGCGGGAAAATCAACTACCTGCAATTTGCGGATGGCTTCGGTCCCTAAATCTTCGTAGGCGATTACCTCTGCGGAAACGATGTGCTTACTGAGCAAAGCCCCCGCCCCGCCGATGGTAGATAGATGCACTGCCCCGTATTTTTTCAAAGCGTCTCTAACTTCGTCGCCTCGATATCCCTTCCCGACCATTGCCCGCAAGCCTTTTGCGATTAGCGCGGGGCTGAACGCATCCATTCGTGATGAGGTGGTGGGGCCGGCAGCGCCGATTACCCTTCCGGGCCGGGCCGGCGTCGGGCCCATGAAATAAACAATTGCCCCTTCAAGTGCAAACGGCGGCTCATTTCCTGCTGCTATTGACTCGCACAATCTTTTATGTGCCATATCCCGAGCGGTATAGATGACGCCGGTTAAAGAGACCTGGTCGCCGGCTTTCAACGAGCGCGCTTGGTCTTCCGTCAGGGGCGGCTGTAATGTCTTCGTTTCGTCCATACTCTTCGGCTTTTACTGTACAAAGCGGCAGAACAAATGTCAAACAGTGAATTGTCAGCGTTGCTCTGATTGCTGCAAACAATGATACCAAAACTTCTGAGCAAATAATCTCATCCACTCTTGGGAAGGGGTCCTCCGGCCGGCATCTCGCTGCCGGTTCGTAGAGGGCTTTCTGCACCTCTGTTGCTAATCGCAGGCTCAGGTCAATCCAAGAACCAATTAAAAACGGAAAGTGGGTCCCAGTACACGAATCGGATTGCCACCACCAATAACACCATGGACAGGAAAGCGCACACTGCCAGCCTCATGCCATGGGGCCGCTTAAGTATACACCGAAGTAGACCCCATCCCAGGGAGAATACCGCCAAGACCGCGTATGTCGGTAGTCCAACCATCACCAGGAAGAATAATACAAAGGAGCGGGCACACGAAACGACCATGTTGATTGAATCCGGGTCATCAATCGATGGGCGCGGCCACCTACCTAAGGATAACCCGGCAATCAACCATGTTACGTAAAGTGCGGCAGGCAACAACACGGGATATACCAGAATGCAGCGTCGAAGCCACTTTTCGACAGTCCCTGATTTCATCGGTTCTCCTTCTGCCCCCTAACAATCTCAATAATTCTAAATTCTAAATCCCCCCGCCTCTGGGCGGCGTCACATTTCGCACCACTGATTATATGCTGCCATTATAAAAAAATACCACATGAGGGTGCAGACGGACACCTTTAATTCCGGACCTTTAATTCCGGCCCGTCTTAGTCCAGAAAATGTAGCAAGAAAATGTACCGGACACGAATGGCGGTTCGTTAAGGAGCCGTTCAACTGCTTCCGAGCAACCGATGTTCGTTTTGGCCCAAGAATGCAGTTCTTGTGCGTTAAACTGGGCAAGACATGGCTTAAGCAACCGCCATTCGTACCGGACACCTTTAATTTTCTCACCTACGTCGGTATAATTAGACCCTTCTTGCCTGCATCCAGTTAGCCATATATCTAGGTCACCATACTCAAAGTCGTCGTAGAATATACAATTGGCTTTGACTTGAGTAAGCAACGAGACAATCATTAACAATAAGAATAATCTTTGTCGAGTAGACATAATATGGTCTCCTCATTTAGGTTTAGTTTGTTTTCCCTGTTTTCTCTTCTCTTTCGATTCGAAGAGTGTCACAATATTCAACCATGTGAGGAAACTTCAATGCCCCTCACAGAACCGGACTTGTGGATTTCCCACATCCGGCTCTTCAGTAAAAC
>DUZJ01000133.1 GCA_013349615.1 Planctomycetota bacterium
CCGTCGCCCTCGTCAAACTTCCAGTAAGAAATCGGTCCAAAGTGCTCTTGTTGAACAAAACAGGGGTCGATATCCATGTTGCCTTCACCGGGCCAGCCGCCCTGGACGTCGCTGTAAGTAATCGTGATGACTGAATTATCATTGTTCCATATTTCGTTACCACCATCCCAGAAGATACAGTTTGTTGCCGTGGGAGTGCTGTTTACGCGATTGTTCATTGTGTTGCCGCGGTCGCCGGCCCGGTTCCCGCTGAATGTGCAGTTAGCGAGCGTCGGGCTGCTGCTCAAATTACACATCGCGCCGCCCCATTCTCTGGCCGAGTTGTTGCTGAATATGCAGTTGGTCAGTGTGGGGCTACTGTCCCAGTTGAAGATTGCGCCTCCGAGTTCAGTTGAGTTGCCGGTGAAAGTGCAGTTCCGCACGGTAGGGCTGCCAGGCCAGTTGGATATCCCACCGCCATGGTTGGCCGAGTTGCCGTTGAATTTGCAATTGGTTACGGTTGGACTACTTGTCCTGTTGCACATCGCGCCCCCATCGTATATTGCCGAGTTAGCAGTAAACGTGCAGTTGGTTAAGGTCGGATTGCTCTGCTCACTGTTGAACATCCCGCCGCCATCTCTGTTTGCCAAGTTGCCGGTGAAGGTGCAGTTGGTCAGCGTCGGGCTGCCACCGGAGTTGACCATTCCGCCACCGTTCGAATATGGAGAAGGATAATTTTGGTTCGCATTACCAGCGGTAATGGTGAATCCATCCAGCACTGCTGTCTTATCGGTGGCGCTGCCAGTTACTACGTGGTAGCTATTGTCGCCTTTGAATCCAGCCGTACCAATGTCTCCGCTGAGGATGGTTTTATATACATCGACGTCCCTGTCATCGGGGTCTGGCTGGCCGAAGCCGGCGTAGCCGCCCTTAATAACGACACCATTTTTGAGCTGGAACGTGGCTTCACGGTCGTCAGCCATTATATCGACCTCCTGGCCGCTACTGTAGCCCCCTGGTGGTTGTGGAGGTTGAGGCGGGTGATGTGGGTTATATCTGGCAGGTTTGTAAACGCCCTGGGCGACGCGGATTTCATCGCCAGGTTGAGCATCGGCTAAGGCGTCCTGAAGATTGTTGAAAGCATCGGCCCAACTGCTGCCGTCACCAACGATACCAATGTCCACATCAACGTACAAAAAAATGGACGGACGCGAGTAATTCATACAACAGATATGTCCATTGAGGTCAAACTGTGGGAACGGGGTCGTGCCCTCGTAATACTGGCCATCAGGGTACACGTCATCGGTGACGTGGTAGATGTTCATGCCGCCGCCATCCCGCCAGACTTGCAACATATACTTTTGTCCGGGGACTACGCGACAATCATTAACGCCCCAGAATGCTTCCCATCCAAAGGGCCAACGAAATGGAACTGAGGTGCCCGGTCCTACAGGCTGCAGGGCGGGAAAAGTCACAATTCGGAGTTTCCAGTCAAGCAAATCATTACCGCCAATTATGCCATGTACCCGTGCGGAGACTACACGGTTTCCCGTGGCAATAAAAGTCTGGCCAAAATAAGAATGGGGATTTTGCCAGTTGCCCCAATACGACTGGTCAGACCAGTAATCAGTGCAGTCAACCCCACTATAGGCCAGGCTCTTGGTATAAGGTGCATCATTATCTTGAGGAGCAGGAGACCGTTCGTTCCACGTGCAGTTCATATCCAGGTCGAACTCACCCGGGTTTGAGACATCAGTTTTGTAGAGGAAGCCAACCTCAAAGGAGTAGTGTCCCCAACACTCCGGACGATGCGTCGTCATCAAGCGAGTAGCGTCGCTGGTTGAACCATGTCCATCCACACACATCAAATTATAATCATCCGCCCATATCGGTATTTCGGCGCGGCCATCGATGTCGGTAGCGCCCATCAGAACACCCCACGTTGTATAAAACTGGATATTGGGGATGGGATTGCCGTCTTCGTCCCAAACCCATACCCTGCACACATGCCCCCCAAGGCACCCTGTGCCGGCGCTGTTCTCCCACGCCGACAACTGACGCTGGAAAGCACATGCGAAGTGACCAGCCATACATGACGTGACTGGTAATGCGCAAAAGCTTAGCCCCAACACTATCATTATTGCCCGGCAGAAAATAGTTTGATTTCTCATTTTTAGCCCCTCTCAAAAAATGGCTGGTATTTATGGCGTATGTATTGCGCAAAAATTATGCTCTAATGCGTGTAAAAAACCAAACAATAGCAATTGCATGTCCGCCCCTCCTTTCAATTTAAAGCGAACGGAAAATATTATATATGCAATTATACACTTCCTGGCATAAATATCAAGAAAATCTTTGAAAATTCCTTAACTTTGGGCGGATAAAAAAATCTGTTGCAAACATTTATATCGAGCTTATAATGCCTTCATATAACATTGTGCGTATTGTGTACTGCGTAAAAAAGTAACCAAATACCAGGTACAATATACGAAATACGAATAAGGAGAAAACTCCTATGGAACCAATTGCAGAGCCGGAAATCGACTTATTTGCCAGGGACCTGCCGTCAATGGAGGAAATTAAGCAGCTCTCTGAGTTTGTCCATTCCAGCGAGATTAACCTGCTCAATTTCAGCGAACAGCTTGAAGAAAACATGAGCAAAGGCGGTCAGAAGGCTTCTCTGGCGACGGGCCTTGGTCTGTTCATAGTCGGCAGAAACGCCGAAGCCGCCAGGAAACTTCAAAAAGGCAAAGACTGCAAAGAAAAATTTCTATATTCGGCCTTTGCACTTCGGCGAACGGGCAAATTCGATGAAGCAATCAAAAACCTGGAAAGAAGCGTCGAATACGGGGCCGACGCATTAAGCACAACTCTGGAAAAAGCCGCCACCTATCGTTATGCATCCGACTTTGAGTCCGCTGCCAAGGAACTCAAAACATGCACAAACTTTGAAAATGTAAGTGCCGAATACCACTACCAGCTTGCCCGCCTTCAGGAAGCGCAGGGTCTCTACGAAGAGGCAATTGACAACTACAAAACGTCTCTGGAACTGTCCCCAAACCATCAAAGAGCACTTTTCCACCTGGCTTACCGCTGCGATTTGTCGGGCAATGAAGACGCAGCCATCGACTACTACAAGCAGATTGTCTCAGGCTCTCATGTCTATGTAAGCGCTCTGCTGAATTTAGCTGTGCTTTATGAGGACCTCGATGAGCTTATCAAAGCATCCGAATGTGTCGATACGGCCTTGATGTTTCATCCGAATCATCAAAGAGCAATCCTGTTCAAAAAAGACATCGAAAGCTCAAAGACAATGTTCTACGATGAGGAAAAAGAAGAGAAGAAAACCCGGAAAACCCAAATTCTCGAAACACCTATCTCTGATTTTGAGCTTTCGGTACGGAGCAGAAACTGCCTGAAAAAAATGAGCATATTAACGTTAAGTGACCTTTTGAATATCAGCGAGGCAGAGCTGTTATCTTATAAAAACTTCGGTGAAACGTCCCTTAGAGAAATCAAGGCCCTGCTGGACACAAAAGGACTGTTTCTTGGTATGGCACTGGAGGAAAAGGAGCTTTCTTCAGAAGAAAGCCCTGAGGAGATGGCGACAGAAGATGAAGGGCTGCTGAACAAATCCATAGACGACCTTCAATTGTCTGTGCGTGCTCGAAAGTGCCTGCAAAAACTTGAACTTCGCACGCTTGGTGATTTGATACACAGAACAGATGCGGAACTGCTCGGCTGTAAGAACTTCGGGGTGACAAGCTTAAACGAGATAAAAAAGGCCATCAGCAACCTTGGATTATCACTTCGAACGTTAGATTAAAGGTGGTTCGTTGCCGTGCCGGAGACGGCTAAACAAACACCGAAATATTTGGGTAAAACCCCGAATAGATTTGGGGGCTAAACCAGAGGGAATTATCGGGGAAATCGGCGTTGTCCACTAACACCCAACCAGCCACAAATCACACTTCCCGCACCACAAACGGACCAGAGCAGAGTGCTTTTTTAGTACGGGAACGAATTTGCAAAATAGCAATTGCTTTACTTTTGCTGATAATTCTTGGCGGTTGCAAGGCAAGGCAGTTAGGCAGACCAACTCCACAGATGGATATCGAACCGCAGTTCTGGGTAAGGGTCCTTTTGCTCGATGATGTTACGGATTGTACACTAAAGATTCGCTCTTCCTTCAGAGTTGATACCGGGGACAATCCAACAGCAACCAGACGTTACTTTGGCCAAGACAATGTACCGATACACGTCGGCATATCCGGCGGCGGAATTACAATTGGCGGCCAGACCTTTACAAGCGGCGAAGTAATAATTTCACCCGACGAGCCATACATCCTTAACCTAAATGGCGGGGATTATCGCGGCAAATTAAAGCTACTAACCAATCCTGATGGCAGCACTTTGGATGCAGTAAACCTTGTTCCACTCGAACCGTATTTAGCCGGCGTAGTGGGTGCCGAGATGCCCCACTACTGGGAACCGGCGGCACTGCAAGCGCAGACAATCGCAGCAAGAACCTACTGCCTGTATATGAAGAAGCGTTTTGGAACCAACCGCAGGTGGGACGTCAAAAAGACACAGGCGAACCAGGTTTACCGGGGAGTAGAGGCCGAATCGCGTCAGATTTGGGAAGCTGTCAACAGGACATACGGGCAGGTTTTAATCTGTAAGGGGCCGGACGGCACCGAAGATATCTTCCCCGCTTACTACAGCTCAATCTGTGGCGGGCACACGGAAAACAGCAAGAATGTATTCGGCGATTCTTTTGAAGCATTAGTCGGTGTGGCCTGTCCGTATTGTAAGGACGTTGCCAAGCCCGACTTATTTTTCTGGCCTATGGTTCAATTCGACAAGAGCTATGTTACAAAGAAGCTCTTCGAGAGGTATCCAAAACTAAAACGGCTTGGAGATATCGTGAATATCAAAGCTGCCAGGCAAAGTGACTATCAAGGTAACTATGGAAGATATTCGCGATTGACGCTGGTCAAAGTTGTGGGTTCGAGCGGCAAAAGCGATTTCCTGCGAGCTGAGGACTTTCGTCTGTCAATCGACCGAAGCGGTCGTAAGATAAAAAGCACGATTTGCCAAATCGTCAACTGGGGCGATAAATGGGCATTTATGTCCGGCAGAGGTTTCGGTCACGGCGTAGGGATGTGCCAATGCGGCGCCGAAGGGATGGCAAGGGCGGGTAAAAAAGCAAGGCAGATACTTCGCTTTTACTATCCCGGCTCCAAGATATCGACAATTAATTACTGAAAAATGAACGGCAGATTCTAAGAGTCAGGTCATTCCCAAAGTTTTGAGCTTTGAGTACCGAGTTTCGTACTCGCAAAGTTCCCATTTGGCAATTGATAGATTGTTCTTCTTATATTAAGGTAAAAGGAAATTATTTTCCTGTGCTGCGGTAATCTATGCTATAATTTGAGCGAGGCCAATTATGGATTTAGATGAGATCAAAAAGGTTTTGAAAGAGTATAAATCGGCACTTAAAGAAAAGTACCATGTAGATACTCTTGGTATTTTTGGTTCCTACGTGCGAAACGTACAAGCGGGCGACAGCGACCTCGATATTCTTGTTGATTTTACCATTCCTATAAGTCTTTTTGAATTTATTGATATGGAAGAAGATCTTTCGGAATTATTAAATGTCAAAGTTGACCTTGTATCGCGCAATGCACTTAAACCCTATATCGGCAGGCGTATTTTGAATGAGGTCCAGCTCGTATGAAAAACAGAGACTTGCGAGATTACATTAATGACCTGACAGAAGCCTGTGAAGATATTCTATCCTTTACGAAGGGGATGTCATATTCGGATTTTGCCGGTGATAAGAAGACAGTCAACGCAGTTATTCGCAGTCTTGAAGTGATTGGTGAAGCAACCAAAAAACTACCTATATCCCTTAAGGACAATTATCCCGATATACCATGGAGACAAATGGCAGGCATGCGTGATAAATTAATTCATGAGTATTTTGGTGTTGACAAGCAAATGGTCTGGCAGGCCATAGAAAAGCATATCCCCGACATCCTTCCTTTAATAAAAGAGATTACTATTGATTGAGATATCCGTTAGAACACAAATGTATACAATGACAATGATGTGCACAGCAGAGTTTACTATCTACTGCTGGGCCTGCAAGACTATAAATCCTTACTGAGATGGCTGACTTCCAAATTCTCTTTCAGGACTCCGGCTCTGCGGCGCGTCGAGGTTTATTAACGACATCGCACGGTAAGGTTGAAACGCCTGCTTTTATACCTGTCGGCACCGTTGGCGCAGTAAAAGGTATCAGTCCACAACAACTCAAAGAAACGGGCGCCGACATTGTTTTGGCCAATACGTACCATTTGCTGCTTCGGCCCGGAGTCGAAGCGGTAGAGGCGCTTGGCGGACTGCACAAATTTATGGCCTGGAATGAGCCAATCCTGACCGACAGCGGCGGATATCAAATTTTCTCCCTAAGCGGTCTGACGAAGGTCGATGATGACGGTGTTGAATTTTCCAGCCACGTGGACGGGACAAAAATATATCTGAACGCGGAAACTGCGACAGAAATCCAGAACCGGCTGGGTGCGGATATAATAATGTGCTTCGACGAATGCGCACCATCCGGAGCCGACATACAACAACTAAAAAAAACCGTAGAAAGGACTGTCCGCTGGGCCGAGCGTTGTAAACAGGCGCACAGAAACTCCAGGCAGATGCTGTTCGCTATCGTCCAGGGCGGAATAAACGCGGAACTCAGAACACACTGTGCCGGCGAACTTGTCAAACTGGATTTTGACGGGTATGCTATCGGCGGATTAAGTGTCGGTGAAGGACACGAAGATATGATAAAAACGGCTGCACATACAACGCAGCAATTGCCGAAAGATAAGCCTCGTTATCTGATGGGTGTTGGCAGACCTGCTGATATTATTGCGGCAGTGAAAGCCGGCGTTGATATGTTCGACTGTGTGTTACCGACGCGAAACGGACGAAACGCCTTTGCTTTTACCGAAAACGGCCCTTTGCGTTTGAGGAACAACGCCCACATAGGCGATTCGGCGCCAATCGAGGGCGGCTGTGACTGCTACTGCTGCAAGAATTTTAGCCGGGGCACGCTGAGACATTTCTTCAATATTGGAGAAATGTTAGGCCCAATCTTAGTGTCGCTGCATAATCTACGGTTTTACCAGAGATTGACGGCCAAAATAAGAGAGCTGATAGAAAAGAACGAATTTTCCGACTGGTCAGCCAAACAATTAAAATCTATTGATTATTGATAAATGATAACTTAACATCTTATCAATAGTCGGTAATCGAACATTGACAACCAATTACGAAGGGAAAATGAAAATGAACAATTTATGGATATTGGCTCAAGCAGAAGCTGGCCAGGGACCTTCCGGCATCAGCTCAGAGCCGGTCACAAATGAAGGCGAAGCAGGAACGCTTGTACCTGACTCTAATGCTCCTGGCACCATTCCAAAAAGACAAGGGGTCGGCGGTTATTTCAACCTAGTTTTGCTCGGCTTGATGTTCGTGGTGTTTTACTTTCTGCTTTTTAAGGGACCTCGCAAAAAACAACAGCAGCAAAAGCAAATGGTGCAATCGCTGGCAAAAAATGACCGAGTCAGGACAATCGGCGGCATTATCGGAACCGTCGTTGATATTAAGGGCGACGAGGTTACGCTAAAAGTCGATGAGTCGACCAACACAAAAATAAAAGTTGTCTCTTCAGCAATCGGAAAGAATATGTCGAAAGAACAATAGTTCATAGTTCGTAGATTACGAATTACCCAGTAGGTGATATACAATACGATATACGAGGGAAGTTATGGGCAAAAATCTGACGCCGAAAATCGCTATAACCATCGTTTTATTGGCCGTTGCAGGGTGGACTTTATATCCGCCAAGCAAGACCTTAAAGCCGGGACCGGACCTGGGAGGAGGAACGAGACTTATCTATCAAATTGACACGCAGGGACTCGAAGAGCACGAAAAGAGAGACCTGGCCCAAAGAATGATAACGGTCCTGCGGAGGCGAATAGACCCTGCTAACATCCAAAACCTTATATGGCGTCCTCAGGGCAGCACTCGCTTCGAAATACAAATGCCACTTGCAAGCGCAGAAACTCGTTTGAAACGGCAAAATTTCGAGAAAGCCAAGAGCGACCTACTGGCCGAAAATATAAGTCCGGCTGAAATTATGCGCTCGCTCGAAAAGCCGGCAGAAGAACGAGCGGCAGATTTCAATGATTTCACCCAAAGAGACCCTAATAGATTAACAATTCTCGAGACCCTCGCCGAAGCTTATGACGAACGCAAGGAGCTGCAAAATAAGAGAGATGAACTCAATACAGAACTCGAAACTGCAGAAAATACGATGGCTTCGATTAGTATCGACCCCAACGAGGTGAAACTAAACATCGGCCAGTGGAGCAAACTCGATGAGAAGGAACTCATAGACACACTCGCGGAGTTTGCCGATGCTAATGAGCATGTTGAGCTGCTTGGCAAGTACGTAAAGAAATATTCCGAGTGGGCGGAGGTCGTTAACCAGCTAACCGAAGCGGAATTTGTCGAAAAATATGAGAAAGCAAAAACGGCCCTCGATACATTAAACCTGACGGAAGACCAGATAAAGAATGTGCTTGATATGAAGTCTAAATCGCAAAAGAGAAGCGATGCTATCGAGGAACTCAAGACAGCATTTCGAGACCGGGTGGAACAAATCGATGACGTAGTGGCGGCTTTCGACGAGTACCGTCCTTTCCAGGGCAGACTGGACGACCCGAAAGACCTTCAGCGGATGCTAAAAGGCGCCGGCATCCTGGAGTTTAGAATCCTGCCGACCACCGACCAGCCGGAACTGGATGCCGACGAGATAACCAGACAAGTTGACCTGCTAAAGACAAAGGGGCCTAAATTTGCTTCAGCCGCCTCGAAAGGCAAATATGTATGGTGTGAAATAGAAAGTTTCAAAGAATGGAAGGTATCTAACTCAATTGTGGGGCAATTTGGCGAGAAGTATTTCGTGCTGGCAAGTAACACAAAAGACGAGACTATGCTGCACAGCCTTGAAGAGAAACGTGCGTGGAAACTCGAAAGGGCCAGGCCATCCACGGACGATATGGGGCGAAGGGCCATCGGTTTTTCACTGAATGACAAAGGCGGACGGCTGTTCGGTAACCTTACCGGAAGAAATGTTGACCGTCCGTTGTGTATTCTTCTGGACGGTGCCGCAATATCCGCTCCAAGCATTAATGAGAGAATAGGCGCTTCCGGCATAATAAAGGGCAGCTTCAGTCAAACAGAAATTTTTGATATGGTGGATAAGCTGAATGCCGGCTCTTTGCCGGCCAGGCTGATAGAACAACCCATCTCGGTAAAAACAATCGGGCCTTCCATCGGCGCCGACAACCGTGACAAAGGTATCAAAGCCGGTCTCATTGGCTTATGTCTTGTGGTGCTCTGTATGCTGGTTTACTATACCCTGGCCGGCTCAATCGCCGATACTGCACTGCTTATGAACATTTTATTTGTGCTTGCCATAATGGCGCTTATACGAGCGACGTTCACATTACCTGGCATCGCCGGCATCATCCTGACAATCGGTATGAGCGTTGACGCGAACGTGCTTATTTTTGAGCGAATCCGCGAAGAACAGAAGCGAGGCTCGTCACTTAGAATCGCTGTAAGAAACGGCTACCAGCGGGCATTTAGAACCATTTTCGATGCCAACCTTACGACTTTCATCACGGCAGCGATTCTTTTCTGGGTGGCTTCGGAAGAAATAAAAGGCTTCGCCCTCGTTCTTATGCTCGGCATCGCCTCGAGTATGTTCACGGCATTGTTTGTGACGAGGGTGATGTTCGATTTTCTTTTGTCGAGGCGCATTATCAAAGAGCATTTAATTATGCTGAATCTAATAGGCACACCAAATGTAAACTGGATGGCATCGCGTCCCATTTTCCTGGGTATATCAAGTGTGCTTATTGCAGCCGGTCTTTTTGTTTTCTTTACAAGAGACGATGCAAAGAACAATAAATACGATATCGAATTTACGGGCGGAACCGCCGCGGTACTCAATCTAAAAGATGGTGTCGAGCTCACGAGGCAGCAGGTTGAAGATAGAATCCACGACATGGGGACCAGCCTTGACAACGCTGCGCTTGCAACAGCCAACGTTTATAGCGTCGGAAAATCCGGTAGACAATATGAAATCAACACAACAGAGACAAACAAGACCTCCACCACCATTACTTTCCCTGAATCGGCGCAGCATACTGACACAAGTGTTACTTCAGCAATAAGAGAAGCGGAGCGTGAATTTGGCGGCAGACTGAACAATTTGCTCGTAACAAAACACAACAGCCCGGTCGTATTTCTCGTAACAACAAGCCAAATGAACAAGTCCCTGGTAAAAAATGTACTGACAACCGCTTTTGCCGATGCCAACGTTTTTGCTGATGCTAACGTTGGAGAACCACAAGTCGATGAGGTTGTCAATGACGCGATACTCAAGGCTTTCGAAGATGAGCTGGAAATCCAGCGCGATCTCGGCCCGAAAATCATCTCGCAAGAAAAGATGACCGAAGAGCTTGTTGATTCTCACCCCGAACTTGCCGAGTTTCTTGGCGGAATTAAAATCATCTGCGAAATCGAAAGAGCCGCTACAGCCGAAGAAATCAACTCTCGATTGTCGGATTTGCAATACAAGCCGGACATGCAAGACCTTAATCGGTATCAGCACAAAATTCTAAGTGCAGACGCTACAGCGATGGACCCCAACCGACCGGCAAGCTCCTTCATGTACCTGAGCGTTGAGCCTGAAGCGGGCTTCCGCGAGCTAACCGATGATGAATGGACGCGGTTTGTCGAAAACGAAAGAACAAAAGTATTGGCTGCAACGAGACTTGAAACATCACTTCCCCGCGTGACACAAATAAACCCCTCAGTCGGCGGAGAGGCAAAAACACGGGCACTGATTGCTATTATCCTGTCATTATTCGCAATCGTTACTTATATCTGGGTGCGGTTCGGCGATGTCCGGTACGGCCTTGCCGCGATTGCAGCGCTTGTGCACGATGTATGCATTACGTTAGGCGCCATCACGGCCTGCACGTATATCGCATCAACGACAATAGGAGAGAAACTTTTGATAGGAGATTTCAAAATCAACCTGGGAATAATAGCTGCGCTGCTGACCATCATCGGGTACTCTCTTAACGATACGATTGTGGTTTTCGACCGTATTCGTGAAAACCGGCGCAAGGGCCGGCTCAATCCACAGATAATTACCAACAGCATTAACCAAACCATCTCCAGAACCATCTTAACATCCTTCACAACGTTTATAGTTGTGCTGATAATGTATATCTTTGGGGGGCAGGGGCTAAGAGGCTTTACCTTCGCAATTGGACTGGGGATTATTGTAGGTACTTATTCATCCATTGCGGTAGCGGCACCGATATTACTGCTCGGTACGAAACCAGGAAGTGAAAAAGGGCGTAAGAACAAAAAGGCATAAGTGCACAAGAGTATAAGGACGCAGGTATTTTGTGCATTTATGAAGGACAGCTAAGCAGCGGCAAAGTCGCGAAAAATGCCAAAGGACTTCAAAATCGGAATGTTTGTGGGCCTGGTAGTAGTAATCGGTGCTGCGCTGTGGCTGTCTATACACCCGAGCCTGAGTACAAGAGCAAGAATGTTTGGCCGTGAGAATGCCGGGGCTGAGCAGGAACAAAACGAGCAGCCAGGCTTTGAGCCGAACTGGGCGGACAGCCGCTCGACTGAAATAGACATCGAGAGTGAGAAAAAACAAGCGAAAGAAATCCCAACATACCATACCGTGCGTGATGATGAAACGCTATCCGGCATCTCGTATCAACACTACGGCACCGAGAACAAATGGCAAAAGATTCTTGATGCCAATCGAGACGTTATAAAAGATGTGAAAAAACTCAAGCTGGGGACGAGATTGCTCATCCCTGAATAATACTACAGCGCAACTTAAATAGTTCCTGTTGCGGAAGGCCTCTTTCGCTATGTCACCACTGCGAAAGCAGGGGTCTACAGCCCGAAAACTGGATTCCTGCTCCTTCGACTCCGCTCAGGACAAGTTTCGCAGGAATGACAAATGCTGTTTCCGCAACAGATACTAACTAAAGCAGTTTTGCGGCCTGGCTGTCGATGAGCCAGGTGACCTTGTTCAGGATTGGCCAAAGGATGTGAATGGGATAGCGGACTTCGTCCGGCTGGCTGGTCAAGACCTCCTTCAAGATGTTGGCTTTTTCTTCACCGGAGACCAATACAGCTAAATGAGATGCGGCAGATAAAACC
>DUZJ01000152.1 GCA_013349615.1 Planctomycetota bacterium
CCGAGAACGGTGATACAGCCAATTATAACTACAATGAGAACCTGCCGCTAATACAGGCAATCCAGAAAGGTGCGCGTGGAGCATACTGGGACATCTTACGACAACTTTGAGAGGGACAAAAGCATCGGCTGAAAATGTGCGAAGTTTACAGTTGACCCAACATTTTGGATTGTCCTCCCATAAGGAGATTGGAGGCGGGGGGATTCGAATCCCCATCAGCCCGTTTTTGTAAATCCTTGTAAACTCAAAACTTGTAATTTAAGTGCTTTTTTTACAACAGCTTAAATAGTCTCAGACTTTATCACGTTTCATCAGAATTTATAACCTGAAATACTCCCGTATTACTCCCGCAGAAATTAAACATTTGAAAACCATAACTTCGGCCATTTCAACCAATTCATTCCTTATCACATTAAAATGTTTTACCTCAGCCAATGTTCTGTCGGTGTAGCCAGGAACTCATCCAAAGATATACCTTGGCCGCCGACCAACAGCCGGCGTTTGACAGGAAATGTTTTGCAAAAAGCTTCTATACCCGGCAATGTATATGACTTTGCCGTACTTTTGACCTCAATTGCTGTCAGTAAATTTCCAAGGCAAAGAATGAAATCTACTTCCCTGTTACGGTTTAACCAATAGAACACTTCTATGTGCTTGCTTTTTGCATCGTTGACTAAATGTGCACCAACAGCAGATTCAACAAGTCTGCCCCAATAATCACTGTCCGATTGTACTTCGGCAAATGTTCGATTGGATAAGGAGGTCATAAGAGCTGTATTCAACACCAGTAGTTTAGGACTTGAAGCTCTTTGACGAACACGTTGACCTGCATATTTCGGCAATCCCCTTAATAATCCAGCCCCATTTAATAAATCCAGGTAATGTGCCAACGTCGTAGTATTACCTGCGTCCTGCAATTGACCAATCATTTTTTGGTAAGAAATGATCTGTCCTGAATACTCACAGCCAAGATGAAATAGCCTTCGCAACAAAGCCGGCTTATCTACGCGGCTCATTAGCAGGATGTCTCTGGATATTGTCGTTTCAATCAAAGAATCTACAATGTAGTTTACCCAGCGCTCATGCTCATCGACTAAGGTCGCTGCTCCGGGATAGCCTCCAAAATAGATGTATTGCTCCAGCGTAAAACCGAAACACTGTTTCATTTCGTTATATGACCAATGTGTAATTGGAATAAGCTCAAAGCGGCCGGCCAAACTTTCGGTAAGCCCTTTTTGTACTAACAGAGGAGAAGAACCTAATATCATTACTCTTAAGGGAGTTTTGTTTGCGGTATCTTCATCCCACAATTTTTTGACAGTTTCAGACCAGCCTGGAATTTTCTGTGCCTCATCAATAATTAATAAGGCTGGGCGATTTCCTTTCTTAGAGATGGTTTTTGTTCGGGCAATGTCCCATTGTTGGTTTAGCCAGGTTCTGTCCTGTAGAGTAGGTTCATCAGCAGATACATAGTGCGAAGGCAGACCGCATTTTTCGATAGCCTGTCTGGCTAACGTTGTTTTACCTACCTGCCGAGGCCCGGCTAATACTTGTATAAAACGTCTTTTTTCAAGAACACGTTTAAGTATTGTTTCAAAAACAGGTCTTGTGTAATCGTTCATAACAACCTCTGTTCACAAATTACTCAATGTCCTGAGTAATTATACTCGCGAGCACACAAAGAGTCAATAAAAGTTTTTCGCATCGATGGAAAAACACGAGAGAGCAAGACAACAATAGTTGGTTTTGCTCCCGCGAGCATTTTTGCAAAACCTTTTTATATAACTTTTTTATTTGCAAGGATTTGTGGAGGAAAACTGGAGGCGGGGGGATTCGAATCCCCATCAGTCCGTTTTTGTAAATCCTTGTAAACTCAAAACTTGTAATTTAAGTGCTTTTTTTACAACAGCTTAAATAGTCTCAGAATTAATCAGGTTTTATCACGTTTCATCAGAATTTATAACCTGAAATACTCCCATATTACTCCCGTGAAGACTGGTTCATTGCGCGCAACCTCGTAGCCCACAGGTCAGCTCCTTAATCTTTTCCCTCTTCGTTAAATCCGGCAGTGAAAGTCTTACCACCTCGCCCTTGACATTAGCGGCCTAACAAAATATAGTACCAACTAAAATTGGGGGTCTTTAGTTAATAATAGAGTATAATAATGATAGCGAGCAAAATAGCATCCCCATCTTTCCAGCATGAATCAGATGCGAAAATCTTACTATGACCAATCTACCTTTATTAGAAAATTTATATCAGGACTACAAGCCAAAACCGGCTCCATATTTCAACCCTGACACAATTATAATAACCAAGGGTAGTTACCAAACCCTACAACAACGTAATCTGGTGGAAACGATTTGCAGTATGTATCCAAATGCCCAAATTGTTGAAAGATTAGACCTGCCGCACAATCGTGTAGAACTCAATAGTTCAGAGCCTTTAGAGTTGCACTATCGAGGGAAAAACACGCTGGTTTTGGGGGTACACAAAAGCGCCGTCCGGTCCAGTGAAGAGGACCGGAACACCTGCCCGAACTACTGGCATTTTTCGCCCTATGGTTTCTGCCCTTATGACTGCCAATACTGCTATTTAGCGGGCACACCCGGCGTGAAATATTCTCCAACGGTGAAAATCTTTTTGAATCTGCGGGAAATTTTAGATCAGATTTATCGAGTTGCTTCGCGGCTGACCAGGCCCACTGCATTCTACCTGGGCAAACTTCAGGATGCTTTAGCCCTTGACCCTCTTACCGGCTATTCACGGATAATGATTCCTTTTTTCGCTCGCCAAAAGCAGGCCCGGCTGACTTTGTTAACAAAAAGTACGAATGTCGACAATCTGTTGGACCTCGACCATCAAAGGCACACGATTCTTTCCTGGAGTTTGAACCCTCCTGAAATCCATCTCGCTTTTGAAAAGAATGTACCTTCACCGGGCAAAAGAACCATAGCTATAAAGAAATGTGCGGAGGCTGGATACCCGGTACGTGCCGTGATTATGCCGATTATTCCTGTCGAAGGCTGGCAAAATATATATACGAGTTTTTTGAAGAACCTTGTGCAATCAGTGCCGCTGGACCGTATCACCCTCGGCCAGATTTGCAGTTATTCCGCAGCGCTAAAACTTACCGAGCGAAAGTTAGGCAAAAGAAATCCAATCTCGAGCCAACTTGAGAAAACGAAAAGCAAAGATGGCCGGACCCGCTTTCCATTGACACTCCGGCTTAAAGTTTATAGACATCTCATTGACACAATCAAAAAGCTCCAACATCGGTTAGATATCGGCTTATGCATGGAGGAATACCCAACCTTCAAGGCATTGAACATGGAAGGCGATATCGGCCGCTGCAATTGTGTACTCTAATACATTCACGAAACGACTTATAGTAAGGTAAAGCCCTCCTTCGCCAAGGCTTCGGAGGACATTCTGCATAGCTCGCTTTCAGCGAGCAACGCAGAATGGAGGCGGGGGGATTCGAACCCCCGTCAGGGCGATTTTGTAACTCATTGTTTGGTAATGAATTACGACTTAAACCTCGAAAATCCCAGCACTTAAAACATTCCCATAGTTACTCAATTTTCTCACTGTTTATCAGAATTTGGCTTTAAAATGCTCCCGTATTACTCCCGTGAAAAACATCTCTATCTTCTTGGCAAAGTGTACTCTTCCGTCATTTGTCGAAAGTCCCATCCGTAGTCATGGAACACGAACAACCTTTATACCATTGCGTTTGAGGAGTTCACCAGTTACTCCTTCCCTATCGCATGAAGGGCTGCCTCCCTTCAAATAAGCACGGTGAGCACCTACAATTTTCGCAATCTCCAATGTATATTTTGCGCCGTTGACATGAAATCGGGTTACATCCTGGCCATTTTCAGGTGCGATGATTCGTAGTCCTTCGTCAAGAACCTGTGCTCCTGTTCCCTGAAGTGTTTCACCTGTTCTCGGCGTCGCCATACCGCCTAACTGCTCCGGGCAGACGGGAACCAACACATATCTTTTCCTCAAACGCTCGATCAGCTTATCACGCTTCTTTGGCTGGCGTCCATGCCAGCGACACGGAATACCAAGCAAACAGACGCTAATCAGAACAGGTTCACTACCGTTCCCACAGTCAAACAGATACCCCCCACAATTTCGCTTATTACTGACCATACTTTTAATTCTCTACGATAACTCGACGCCAAAATCGATGACGCCAACCCATACAAAACTTCAGCCGAATACACTTGCCGCACTGAATGCAGCCTTCAATTCTCAAAGCCTTAGTGACCCGATCAAATTGTCTACATGGAAAGCATTCTACCATACAAAAGCCGCAGTCTAAACAATTAATCATGCGTTTGATCAGTATATCTGCGATTTTTTCCTGTACATCCCAGAATCGGATTTCATTACCGACTCTTGCCCATTTACCCTCCACAGGTCGCAGATGCTTGGTTGCAATCCAATCAGATTCTCGAATATGATAGAGCAATGCACCTGATGGCAATCGACATTTGACAGCACCAACGACATCCTGTGTTTTTTGTCGGCGCCAATAAATGAAACCGTGACGCTGGAGTTTTTCTTCCCGGGTTTTGTACTCAGGTGCAAGATTGCTTTTTTCGATTAGTCCACTATCGAAAAGCAGCTTCTCTATATGCCCATAGTACCACTCACACACTTGAGGATAACGCTGACCACTATATGTTTGTCTTCGCCTGTCAGATGTATAGCAGCAAATACAATAGGTTCGCTCCATATGCTTGTATATAGGATTAAGAGGAAGTCCATAACGATCTTTAATAACGTTAATGATTTCTTCCTTTGTAAATTCCAATAGAGGGTTAAAACAAGGCAGATCAAGCCTGCCGTAGAGACCGACCGTAAAGCCGCCGAGAACGGTGATACAGCCAATTATAACTACAATGAGAACCTGCCGCTAATACAGGCAATCCAGAAAGGTGCGCGTGGAGCATACTGGGATATCTTACGACAACTTTGAGAGGGACAAAAGCATCGGCTGAAAATGTGCGAAGTTTACAGTTGACCCAACATTTTGGATTGTCCTCCCATAAGGAGAATGGAGGCGGGGGGATTCGAACCCCCGTCCCGAGATGCTTCAAGACAAGCGCCTACATGCTTAGTCGCTTTATTACTCTTTCGCCTCGCCAAAAGCCAAACGACAGGCTGTTGGTTCGACTATTTCGGAATTAAATCTTGCCTTGCCGGCCCGAACAACCGACTCGGCCAGCCTGCTATGTGACGCCCTTACCAAACCCGCAGACAAAGTCAGGCAGGACGGGCCGCTAAATTAAGCAGCCATTCGCAACATTGAGTTGCCAATTAAATTTGTTGCCGGATGATTAGCCAGGCCAACCGGCGTCCTGGACATGCAACTTGGCTCTCCGCCATCCGGTCGAAACCGTTCGCCCCCGTATTAACTTTTCAAAAATCTCGACTCTCGGTTCAATAAACCCTTTATAGCCGTACATTTTATTATATCGTCTTCCGCAACAGACTGCAATACAAATTTTGGCTGTTGCCTTGTTTCTCCCACGCAACAAGCTGTCAAATAAGTATTTTTCTAAGATTAAGATGTCGCCGGAATCTGATACATCCGACCGTCAAACAGCGCTTTTATTCATACAAAACAACTGATTAGAATGATTGTGTCATTGCATTCTCTTCTATTCTGGTTATAATATAGCTATTCTTTGTATTCCGCCGGCAAAAAAAGATTTTTGCCCGGAACCGCAAGAGGCGATTTTGGCTGCGATGCTTCTGAGTTGCTTTTAATCGAGACATATACCTTATGGACCTATCTATTGTTATACCGGCACTTGACGAAAGCAAAAAGATTGGTCGGGACATCAAAGCTGCGGCGGCGTTTTTAGAGGGCAATCGACTGGCGGGAGAAATTATAGTCGTCGATGACGGCAGCCACGATAACACCGCCGAAACTGCAAAAAATGTCGAAATCCCCGCAGCAATACAACGTAACGTCATTCGTTACGAGCATCATCGGGGCAAAGGATACGCCATTCGAACCGGCATAAAACAAACAAGCGGTGAATATGTGATGTTTGCCGACAGCGGCTGTTGTGTGCCCTATGAAGACGTTTTGCACGGACTGAAGTTACTGAAAGACGGGGCCTGTCATATAGCTCACGGTTCAAGAAAAATGAGGGGATGCCATATTGAAAGGACCCAGAGCCTATATCGGCGGATTTGTTCCAAAATGTTCCACTGGTTTGTGATTCACTACATGAAAGTCCCCGCCGAATTCACCGATACACAATGCGGCTTCAAAATATACAAAGGCGATGTCGCGCGACACCTGTACGGCGAAAGTATTACAGACGGATTTATTTTCGATGTGGAAATCATACTGCGGGCCCAAAAAGAGGGTTACCGTATAAAAGAATTTCCCATTGACTGGACATGCGACCGTGACAGCCGGTTATCACCGACTCGAAGTTCATGGTGGGTCCTTTCCGAACTGATAACTATCAAGCGAGCCCTGGACAAAAAACCCCAGAAGCAATAAAGAGCGTTTGGGAACCCTTAAAAAAAAGAAATCTTTCCCCGGCACCGGCGAATAAAACTGCCGGCTATGTGTATCCGGGCACGGTGTTCCGGACCCGCCGTTTTAGCATTGGTGAGATTAGGAGCAAACAATGATAAGAGCAGGATTGAGTGTTGTTATTCTGGTGAGTTTCTGTGTGCCATCTTTTGCTTTGCAATTTACCGTGGCCCCCGATGGCCACGACGCCAATCCCGGCACAAAAGGCCGACCTTTCGCTACTCTCACTCACGCCCGCGACGCGGTTCGGCAGATGAAAAAAAACTCGAAAGGCACCATCACGGTCTACCTTCGCGGCGGCACCTATTATCTTGATGAGCCGCTGGTATTTACCGCCGAAGACTCGGGTCCGGCAATTTGTCCCGGTCCGGCTTCAGACGGACTGGACAAATTGACGGACGAGGCGCAGGTGCGCTTCGTCGCCTATAAAAACGAAAAGCCCGTGCTCAGCGGCGGAAAATTACTGAAGCTCAAATGGACGCCTCACAAAGACGGCGTTATGAAGGCAAACGTGCCGGCTGACGTAAAAATTATTGACCAGCTTTTTGTCAACGGAAAGCGACAACACATGGCCAGGTTCCCAAACTTCGACGCCAGGGCGAAATTCTTCGGCGGCACCAGCGGCGATGCGATTTCGGCACAGCACGCAAAAAGCTGGACCAATCCCGCCGGCGGTTACATGCACGCCTTGCACAGTTCGATGTGGGGCAGCAAGCATTACCGTATCGTCGATGTGGACCGCGATGGCAATATCAAGTTCCAGGGCGGCTGGCAGGAAAATCGCGGAGGAGGTTGGGACCAATTCTATCGCGGCGGCTATCACAAAAACTATCTGTTCGTCGAGAATATCCTCGACGAGCTTGATGCAGAGGCCGAGTGGTATTTCGATGAGAAGGACCGTATCCTTTATCTAAAGCCCGAAGCCGGGACAAATCTGCACAAGGCAGAGATTATAGCCGCCGGGCTGACCGAGCTGATAGTGGTCAAAGGTTCGACGGACAAGCCGGTAAAGAATATCACCTTCAAAGGCATCACGTTCAGACATACAAAGAGGGTCTTCCTGGAGCCGTACGAAAGGCTCCTGCGGGGGGACTGGTCGATAGCCAGGCTCGCAGCCGTTCGATTCGCCGGAGCCGAAGATTGCTCGGTTCAGGATTGCGTATTCGAGGACCTCGGCGGCAACGGCTTACTTTTAAGCGGATATAACAGGAATGTCGATGTGCTGGCCAACAGGTTCACCAGGCTCGGCGAGAGCGGCGTCTGCATCGTCGGCGATTTAAAAGCCGTCAGAACTCCCGCCATTTCATACAGCAATACGGTCCCGCAGGACCAGATCGACCTTGTCCCCGGCCCTAATACGCCTGACTATCCGAAGCAATGCCGCATCTCAAACAATCTGATGGATCGCTTCGGAATCATCGGCAAACAGGTCGCCGGCGTGATGATATCGATGGCCGAAGAGATCACCGTCAGTCACAACACAATCTATCAGTGTCCGCGGGCGGCGATTTGCATCAACGACGGTTGCTGGGGCGGACACCTCATCGAATACAACGATGCCTTCAATACAGTACGAGAAAGCGGCGACCACGGACCATTCAACAGTTGGGGCAGAGACAGATGGTGGAAAACATCATACAACGGCGGCAGGGACCTCGAAACATTCGCAAAGGCCAGGAGCAGACTCGACAACTACAAGGTAACGCACATCCGGTACAATCGCTTTTCGCATCCGGGCGGCCATTCATGGGGCATCGACCTCGACGACGGCTCCTCGAATTATCACGTGTACAGCAATCTGTGCCTCGGCATGGGAATCAAACTAAGGGAAGGATTCTATCGTCGAGTGGAGAACAACATCATCATCCGCGGCTTCTTCGGCTTCCATATATGGCTGCCCGGCTGCGACGACGTTGTCGAGCGTAATATCGTCGTCGATGACAACCCCTATCGGCTCATCAGGGCCAATCCCAACTACGCCAAAAGCTTCAACCGAAACCTCTTCTGGAACGAAGGAGAACATATCCGCTTCGATAAAGGCAGCTTCGAGGCTTGGAAGAAGCGAAACCTCGATATCGAATCGCTCATCGCCGACCCGCTATTTATCGACCCGGCCAAAGGGGATTATCGTGTCCGGCCGAATTCGCCGGCGCTGAAGCTTGGCTTCAAAAACTTCCCTATGGATAATTTCGGCGTCCTCAAACCGGACTTTCGCGCCGAGGCTGAAGAAGAACATCACCTTTTTGACCATACCAAAAGTAGGGGCGGTTCGCGAACCGCCCTTACCGCAACCGATGCCTACGCATTAAAAAAGCAGCTCGCTCTCTTTCCACCTGCCAAAGGTCAGAATCTTCTCTTGCCGTGGTTCTTTACCCCACTGTGCCATTACAAGCATCGCTGAGACATCTCGATGGCGGGAACAATATTGTTTGACTTCATCCGGCGTCATAACCATAAAGGTAGTCGAAAGTGCATCGGTACTCGCCGCGTCACGCGCACACGCCCAGGTGGCGCTTTTAGCCTCGACAGGCCGGGCCGTCCGTGGGTCAACAATATGCCGTCCCCTCTGCAAACCTGAACCACTCACAGCACGGTTTTCTAAAACGAGCCGGGCCAAGGTCTGTTTGCGTTTTCGAGGATGGCTTAACGTCACAGGCCAGCCCTTTGTCCCTTTTGGCGCACCCATCGCCAGGACCGAACTGTAGCCACCGTGAATCAGAGCAACGTCAATACTCCACTCACGCAGCAGCTCCGCCATCTTGTCAACGCCGTAGCCCTTGCCGATACCGCCGAGGTCAATCTGCACACCATCCCTGAGTAACTCCACGGTATAGTTGGCCTCGTTCAGTCGCAAAAGGCCCATGCCCGTTCGCTGACGGGCGCGATTTAGCTCCTGTTCAGAAGGATTGCGCAGCGTTTTATCCTTGTTGAGCAAACACTTTAGCAGCGACCCAACCGTGATATCAAAAACTCCATTGGTTTCGGCGTGCATACGCCGGCAAAGCTGCAAACACTCGAACGTGTCCAGACAGACCTTTAGAGGCTGGCCCGCAGAGAGGTTATTTATCCGGGAGATGTCACTGTTTTCAATAAAACGGCTCAGGTCCTGGTCAAATTGGTCAAGCATATCGAAAGCGGCACCGGCCGCCTGCTGGGCGTACCGCTTATCCTCGTGCGAGATGAAAATCTCGAAAGTTGCCGCCATCGCCTCATGGGCAAAGCGGTGCAGCCCCGAGATTAACGCCCAATCGCTTTTGACAATATCAATATCTTCTCGTGGCTGAGTCATTTGTCACCTGTCATCTGTGACTGCTCTGACCGCAACTGGTACTGTTGGTAACTGTCTAACAAATCTTTCGTTACATACCCGCGTAACTCTACTTGTGGACGAAGTTCCATATACACGTCGAATAGAGGTAAGTACAAATTCTTCTTCCCCGGTGGCGGCAGGTCAAAAAAGGCGAGCAGCTCCGGCTCTACACTCGGAGAGGCAATAATAACAGGGGCCGGCATCACTCTTTCATCAATCCTGCTCCACAACCAAACGTTGCCAAAAGAACGCAGGTACCAGGGAAAAGGCCAGTAGTCACCGCCGGGGAAGATAAACTGAATATGCATTTCATGGCCGTCCGGATGCACCTTGGCCAGTTCTTCCACCCGCTCAGTTACGGCAAACACATCCGTCGTCGGATGAGCGTAAACATAAGGGTTGCGGCAGTCGGCATAATATTTGTAATTGCCCAGATACCCCTGCCAGGCCAGGTGCGCTCCGCCGACAATCAGCAGTAAGCCGATAAGTATTCGCGCCGGGATATTTGGCGTCAGATTTATCAGCGCAACGGCGCCGACACCAGCCAGTAAAATCATACCGTGCAGGAAGCCTAACAGGCACCAGGGAGTTTTATAAGGGATTATAGAATACGCCACAGTCATTACCAGCGTGTAAAAGGCAATAAACCTGAGCAGATGGAAATTAACACCGGCCAGGCCTTTTCCTCTTATCGCAACTACGAAACCGACCACGGCCAGGAGAACAATAAATGCTTCGCTCCAGATGGCACCTGTTCCGTACCTGGAATAAATTAGCATTTTCAGGTAGTAATACCAGGGGTGAATATGCAGCTGGTTTTGGCCGGCCCGATTAAAGTAGGTTGTGTAAGTTCGCAGGGAGTCCGAAACTCCGCCGGGGTTGGATAGAAATGATGAGTAAAACAGCGACGACACTACCGCAGCGGCTACAAGACCTGCAACAAGATGGGAGGGTTTTACCGCCTTGGTATTTAACACGAAACCGTTTTGCCGGCTCCGCATCAACCGCATGAGCAAAAGAGCCAGCAGCATGGAACCAAAAGCAATGATGCATGTTTCCTTGGTGGCGTGCATAAGGGCCAGGAACATCCCCGTCAACAATGCCCATTTAGTGTTTTTTTTCTGAGTATAGCGGTATCCGCAGGCAATCACACCAAAGGTAAAACACACAAGCAGCATTTCCTGAATGTAGTACCGGCTGTAAAAAACCATGGCCGGCGAGACAGCGGTCAATATGGCCGCAAAAACCGCAGAGCCACGCCCCAAACCATCAGCTACCAGCAAAAGCAGCAGCACCAGCACCACACCAAAAAAAACGGGCACAATCCGCAGCGTGGTCTCGCTGATGTCTGTGAGTTTTTGTGCGCCGCTCAGCCGGGCAGGAATCAAAGTCAGGTAGTTAAGCGTCGGGCCGTGGTATTCATTGGGGTCATAGCGATAGAAACCTTCCTCCAGAAGCTCGCCAAACTTAAAGGCGTGGACGGCCTCGTCACCATGCATAGGACGCTGCTTCAACTGCGGCAGGCGCAGAGAAATACACGCAATTGTCGCAGCCAAAATCAGGACCAAACTTACTTTGGACCATTTCATCCCGTCAGTCTATATAGATACTGGCAGGATTTCTCCCTCGACATACCTATTTTTGTATCTTCGGAATGTCTAACGGGATTCATCCTGCCGGCTTGCCGAAAACTTCCACTTCGATATAGTGATTTAAGTCGTTGCTGGAATTGCCATTACTGTAGAGGCGGACATAGCGTGCGACGACACCCTTGCCCGCGATAAGTCTGCCCTCGGCAGTTTCGGTATAGTGTTTATCTTTACCGACACCCAAACCGGCAGAGTTATCGATGTCGTTGTTGAACAAGGTAGTAACATCCGTGACAAAATCAGGGTCATTAGCAACCTGCACGACCACATCGAAATAAACACGGGCGGCTTTGTGGTAGTGCCAGACCAAAACAGCATAA
>DUZJ01000101.1 GCA_013349615.1 Planctomycetota bacterium
AATACCTTCGAGTCCCGGGATTAGTACCTTGCGTATACAGGACTTCGTCAATGTAGTTGCCGTAAATAAACAACTTCTTATAACTGCCAGCGCCGTCGTATTCAGCTAAAACCTGCCAGTTGTAGTTATAATAGTACCGCGTAGTGTTATTTGGGTCAATAAGGTCTTTCTTTTGTATTCTTCTTCCGAGTGCATCGTAGGCGAATTCGGCTTTTGTCTGACTATTTTTGGTGATTTTGACGATGCGGTTTTCGTAGTCATATTCGTATTCGTAGCCCCTTTCGTCTTTTGTAAGATTGCCGCGCTGCGCTCGGAATGACAGCAGGTGAGATTGCCGCGGTGCCTTATAGGCACGTAAGTATTTGATTCTGGCAATGACATTTTTTAATAGATTCCTCCGCTTCGGCCCCGTGCTTTCTTGCGAAAGCAAGAACGGGGACTTCGGTCGGAATGACATTTGTTGCGTGGGCGCCCCTGGCCAAAGAGCCCATTAAGAACGCCGCCACGTGGTGGCGTGAAATAACAAAAAAGAAACCCACTGCAGTGCAGTGGGCTAACAACCCCCAGCACAGGACTGGGGGCTATATAAAAAGGACGGAAAATCCCCCCACCGCAGGGGTGGGTAAAACGGCAACACAATTCCCCCCACCACAGGGGTGGGGGCTAAATAAAATGACGGTATTAGCTGAATATTTAGCTATAATAGGCGGTTATAGTCATTTTGTCTCGTTTACCGAGCACTTAACGGCCTTATTAGGCCGCATTACTCTTGAAGGTTATCGGAAGCAGAAATTGGCTGATTTACTTGATTTTTTTCTTGACGAGCCTCAAAAAACACTTTAATATAGTATCTTGATTTACCGATGATGAACAAGATTGCGGACTGTCCCGTAACAGCCTTGGTAGTTTATGGTTACTTTGAAAAGGGACGCGTAAGACGGGAAAAGTTTGTAAGTCTTTTCCTGAATGGCAGTTAAGTTGCAAAGACGCCCGGCACCTATTTTGAGAATCGACCGTGGTGTTGCCAAATAAAGATTAATTCGACCAAAAACGGTAACCTCGTGATTCTCGATGGAATTTCAAAATAGGCGCAGGGTGAATTTTAGAGTGAAACGAAATGTGCTTGAAACAAGCATTCGCTGACCAGCGAGCAATTGCTGGTATTGAGTATAAAATCAACCAGTTGCTTAGGGACCACAAACTCGTAAAAACCAAAAAACCCGCATTTACAGCCTTGTTTTTTAGGTCCGGGTAGTTGATTTACACTCTGGCGAAAAGGATTTCGTAGTTCACAAGCATTTCTTTGGCGCTTTCCTGCCGGAAAATCCCGCAATCTGCCTTCATTGGCTGATTTTTTATAATTCTATGATAACTGGATAATGAAGAAAGGTAGGGATTATGGATACCATAGTAATGGGCATGAACATCGGACTGTGGGATGCTCTTATTCCGATTTTTACATGTGCTCTGGGAATTTGTCTTGCCGCCATTGTGTACCAGATGATTTCTAAAGCGAAGGCCAAAACCTTCGAACAGGATACACAGCGACAGATTGCAGGTGCCAAAAGGGAAGCTGAGAACATAATTAAGTCGGCCCAGATTGATGCGGCTGCGGAGACGATGAAGAAAAAAGAACAATTCGCGGGGGAAGCCAATCGAATTCGTTCCGGTCTGCACGAAACGGAAATGAGATTAAGCAAGCGTGAGGATGTGCTTGAGCGGCGGTCCGAACAGTTCCAGCAGCGGGACAAGACACTGAAACAGCAGGAACAAGAGGCAAAGAAACGATTGAGCAATATTAGCAATACGGAGAAGCATCTTTCTGTTTTGATGGCAAAACAGAAGAACCAACTGCTTAAGATAACCGCGATGGACATCGAATCGGCCAAGGACCTGCTCCTAAAACGCCTCGAAGACGAGTGTGAGCATGAGATGTCTGCTTTGATTCAACGCAAGCTGGAAGAAACTAACGAGACTGTTACAGATAAAAGCCGGGAAATAATCAGCGCAGCCATCCAGCGTTATGCCGCAGAGCAGACCTGCGAAGTATCCGTCTCAACGGTCGATATCCCGAATGATGATATGAAGGGCCGGGTTATTGGTAGAGAAGGCCGCAATATTCGGGCATTTGAAAAAGCTACGGGCGTAGATGTCATCGTCGATGACACGCCGGGAATGATCGTTGTAAGCGGCTTCGACCCTGTCAGGCGAGAAGTTGCCCGCCTTTCGATGGAACGGCTGATACAAGACGGGCGAATACATCCATCCCGCATCGAGGAGCTGGTCGCTCAGACCAAAAAAGATGTCAACCTTAAGCTGTTACAGATCGGCAAAGACGCCGCCCTCGAGACCCACGTCAAAGGATTGAGCAACAAAGTACTCAGTTTGATAGGCGCTTTGAGCTTCAGAACAAGTTATGGTCAAAATGTACTTCGCCACAGTGTTGAAGTCGCTTATCTAACGCAGGTTATGGCCGATGAACTTGGCCTTGACGGCTCAATAGCCAGGCGTGCGGGACTGCTGCACGATATCGGAAAGGCCATTGACCATGAGGTTGAAGGCAGCCACCCCGATATAGGCGCAAATTACCTCAAGCGCTTTAACGAATCCCCTATCGTACTAAATGCCGTTGCGGGACATCATGGCGATATCCCTGCGGACAATCCTTATACGCCGCTGGTTGCCGCTGCGGATGCAATTAGCGCTTCTCGTCCCGGCGCGCGGCGAGAAACTCTCGAAAGATATATCAAACGTTTGGAGAAGCTCGAAGAGATCGCCGGCAGCTTTAAGGGAGTTGGCACTGCCTACGCCATTCAGGCCGGTAGAGAAATTCGTGTGATTGTCGATGCGGAGAAAGTGAGCGATGATGCGGCAATGAAAATTGCCCGTGACATTGCCGTCAAGATTGAAAATGAAATGACCTATCCCGGCGAAATCCAGGTGACACTGCTGCGAGAGGTCCGCTGCATAGAATATGCCAAATAAGAGACAGCGTATAGCGGATAGACTTTATGAAGTTGAATATTCTTTGTGTTGGTGACATAGTGGGTCGGCCCGGCAGGCGTATTGTTGCCGAGAAGCTGAAGTCATCGGTTAGCGAGTTGAGTATTGATTGCGTAATCGTAAATGCTGAAAACGCAGCGGGCGGCTCCGGCCTGACACCCCAAATCTATAACAAGCTGATGCGGTATGGCGTAAACATGATTACGCTGGGTGACCATACATACCGTAAAAGAGATATAATCAGAACTCTGGAAACAGAGGAGAATATTGCCCGTCCTGCAAATTTTTCAGAACATGCTGCGGGCAGAGGGTATGCAGTTTACAAAACAAGTAAAGGCCCAACGGTAGCGGTTGTTGCATTAATAGGCCGTCTCTTTATGAAGCCGGCCGATTGTCCTTACAATACCATTGATAGAATCCTGCCTCAACTTGAGCAAAAGGCCGATATCATAATTGTTGACTTCCACGCCGAAGCAACCAGCGAAAAGGTCGCAATGGGCTATCATCTTGACGGCCGCGTTAGCTTGTGCTTCGGCACTCATACTCACGTCGCAACCGCTGATGAAAGAATCCTGCGTAAAGGCACGGCATATATCACCGACATCGGTATGACCGGCGCCCATGATTCGGTGCTCGGCCGGGGTGTCGAGAGCGTCTTGAAGTCGTTTAGAACACAAATGCCGTACCCATTTGAGATAGCGACCGGCGATCTGAGAATGAATGCAATTCTGGTTACGGTTGACAGCAGTACAAAGAAGGCTGAGCGTATCGAACGGGTCAGAATAGACGCCGACAGCGAGGAAACGACACGTTATGACAGTGACGACGGCAAGCCGGAATATTTCAATAACAACTTCTAATAATTGCCGTCCTCAGCCTACAAAAGATTGGTATAGCTGCGTTTTTTGTGTTTTTTCTGCATCTACCGTTTTACTTTTCCCTCTTTAAGCCATTTCATATACCCAATTTTACAGAAAATTGTAAAAAAAATTAAAAATCCTTGCAAAAACGTTTGTTTTTGTGCTAAAATAAAAAGAAATAAGGATTGAGATGTGAAGGCAGGCTAAACAGCTTTCATAACATTTTTGTTTGCCATCATAAAACGCTAATCCTTTTCATACCAAGCCTGCCTTCGAAAGTTATCAGTTTTTTTCTTTTTCTGCGTGATGTGCGTATTGCTTATTCCGTTAGAAAGAGAAACAGCGTGTACCAGAAATATGCAATTTTAGGAATTGCTTTAGCTCTATCAATGCACAAGGGAGAGTCAATTTGCGCAATCCGTGTATGGGTGCGCTGTCTGTAGCTTTATAATATATTTATCGTAAATTTTTGAAAGGACAAAAAATGAGAAGTAAGGGAATATTTTTGTTAATGATGATATTGTTATTCGTAGCTTGCTTCAGTGTATGTGAATCGGTCTTTGCAGGCGAAATTGTAGCGTGGGGAGATAACATCATTGGCCAGTGTGATGTGCCTGATGGTGATGACTTTATTGCCATTGCAGGGGGCGGCTATCACAATCTTGCACTTAAATCGGATGGTTCGCTCGTGGCGTGGGGCTTCAATGGTTTTGGCCAGTGCGAGGCGCCTGTGGGTAATGACTTTGTGGCCGTTGCAACTGGTTTCTATCATAGCCTTGCTCTTAGGTCTGATGGCTCGCTCGTAGCGTGGGGCTACAACACCTACGGTCAGTGTAATGTGCCCGCAGGTAAGGACTTTGTGGCCATTGCAGGTGGCGGGTATCACAGCCTTGCTCTTAGGTTGGATGGTTCGCTGACAGCGTGGGGCTACAACAGTGTCGGTGAGTGTGATGTGCCTTCAGGTAACGACTTTGTTGCCGTTGCAACTGGCTTCTATCATAGCCTTGCTCTTAGATCTGATGGCTCGCTTGTAGCGTGGGGCTACAACAACTACGGTCAGTGCGATGTACCTGCAGGTAACGACTTTGTTAAGATTGCCGCCGGGGAATCCCACGGTTTGGCACTTAAGTGGGATGGTTCACTTGTAGGGTGGGGCCGCAACAGCAAAGGCCAGTGTAACGTACGTGCAGGTAATGACTTTGTTGATATTGCAGCCGGTGGCGCCCACAGTCTTGCCCTTAAGGTGGATAGTACTGTCGTAGCGTGGGGTGATAACGAGTATGGCCAGTGTGATGTACCTGTAAGTAATGAGTATGTTGCAGTTGCAGCCGGCTCGTGGCACAGTCTTGCTCTAATAGAACCGGGAGGTCTACCGAATGACCCTCCTATAGCTGACGCAGGAGATGACCTGGTCGCTGATTGCAACGAAGTGGTAACCCTGGATGCCAGTGCCTCCTACGACCCGGATGGCTGGCTCATCCAGTACACTTGGAAAAGACTCCCTGATGAGGTGGTTATCTATTCCGGCGTCGAACCTACCTGTCAAACACGGGTATTGGTGGGCCGGGCAGAAGAGGTTATAGAGTTGACCGTTAAGGATAATTACTGGGCCACAGCAACCGATACTGTTAGAATTGTCTGCCAAGCCACCCCTCCTATAGCGGATGCAGGAGATGACCTGGTTGCCGATGCCAACGAAGTGGTAACGTTGGATGCCAGCGCTTCGTATGATACGGATGGTGAGATAATCCTGTATACCTGGAAGAGACTTCCAGATGAGGTGGTTATCTACTCAGGTAAAGAATCCAACTGTCCGACCAGAGCACTGGGTCGTGTAGAGGAGGTCATTGAATTAACGGTTACGGACAACTGTTGGGTCACAGCAACTGATACTGTTAGAATCTCCTGCCGAACTATCCAGGACCTAAAAGACCAGGTTGCAGCAATGCAATCCCAAATAAAACAATTACAACAGCAAAATCAAGAGCTTCAAGATTTGGTAGAAAAAATTGCATCTTTGCCGCCCATTAGACGTTGGTTGAGCGGTGATAAGGATGGCAAACCGGAATACTTCAATAACAACTTCTAATAGTATATTTTATCCGGCGGCGAAGTTATTTGAAGGTTCATTCTTTGCCGGTCGCGGCCAACGGTACTCTTTACGTCGTGTCAAGTAAGGGCTGGAGTTCCGGCCAGCACCGAATTGTGTTCCCGTTACCCCTTCGCCTTGTGACCTCTCAGCCTCGCAGGCTTCCATTCCACGCGCAAATTGTCGAGCTTTTCACCCAGTATTTCGATCGATTGTTCTCGTATCCGGCCCAAGCCCATATCGAATCCCATTGCGAGTTGCTTGACTTTCTTCGTATCGTGACTCATGATACGCGCGGCTGTTGCATCCGCGGCCATGATGTCAGTACTGGCTATGATTAGCCATGAGCCAAGACGTTTTTTCATATTCACAGTCGTGCCACCTTGACCTACAGAGGGGCCATTACCTTCAATGCCAATAGAAAAATCAATAATAGAAAGATTGGGTTTTATACTCTTTACAATATCCAGATATACCTGCGCAATTGCTCGTGGGCTGCTGTGATCGAAGGTGCCGCGATTCCACCATGTATTGGCTATCAATTGCGCATAGCGGGACAGCGGTGTGATACCGATGAAATTCTTCGAAGCCAGTGTAAGCTGCGCCCATGAGTGCGTTTTCGCCACGGGAATTGAAATTACCTTATCTGCATTGGCAACAAGGCTTGAAATAGCAATCTTGTTTAGTGAAGTCCTGGAAGGAACCTCGACCCAGCCCGGAGAGTCGGTTTCCAGACATGCTAAAGTGACTTTTCCATCATACAAGGAACTGAGCCGTTCGGCTTCCTTTAGTAGATTGGTACTGCCATCCAGAGTGATTGCATACTGCCATTCGAATTTTGGCAGGTGAGAGCCTTCACCAATGATGACCTCGGCAGCGCCTGCCTTCAAACACTCTTCCGTGACAGCGATGATGATTTCAGGCTTTGTGCACTCACCAATATGAAAACACTTATTGTATTTCGCCCAAGGAAATGAAACGAAATTGGGTTTAATAAAAACGGTCTCACCTTTGTTGACAACAGTTTGAATTCCCCCCAGCGCGTCTATAGCATCTCGGGTCATCGAATCTAAACTGTCGCCGCGAATTGCAGCTACTTGCGCGTTGATCTTTTGTGGAGGCTCCTGAGCGGATCCTCTACAAGCTGTTAAAGGCCATGGTGATGCCATGGCGACTGCTGCGCCAACAGTGGCTTTCAGAAAGTCGCGTCGTTTTGTCTTTTGCATTAGTTCCTCATTCCTTTGGCATTGTTACGAACCCGCTCAATTCATTCTCCAAAGATGGTCGAACCGGGTCCTATGTGCCTTCGGTCGGCAAGCGCACAAAAACTAATGGATGAACTTGATGTCTTTCGTGACCAGGGGCTTGAACGGGTCAAACGACTCGTTCATCGCCCACGCCATTGCCCGCAACAGAATGAGCCGAAAATAGGGGTCGTTGAACGTGAAGTAGTTGTGGCCGGCAACCGTGACGAAAACTTTGCCCCTGCCTACCTCTTTTGTCCACATGACCGGCCACTTCCTGCCGTCGAGATCTTCGAGCCTGGGAGGACCGCTCAATGCTTTGTTTGCTATTGCCGGGCCGGCGGGCGATGTCATGAGGGTGGTGATACCTGCCGGGTTGCCCCGCAAATGCCAATAGAACTCGTCCGCCAGATCAAACTTTGCCGGAAATCCCTCGAAGATGGGAGATTTTAGTGCCGCATCAGTAAGAGTTACCGGCGTGTGCAACACGCCCCATTTGGTGGCGCCCCTTCTCGTATCCCATGCCATCCCAATGCGTTTCGCCAACTGTTGGCCCGAACCCTGCATCAAGGCCATGTGAATAAATATCAATCCACCGCCGCGCTTTTGATAGGCGTCGATGATATCGTAATCCCATTGTTCACGCGACCAAAAATAGAAAACTACGAGGTCGGCTTTTTCCCAAAGCTGCTTCTTAGGGAAATACATAGAGGGGACTACCGTGACTCGCGGGACCTGAGGCAGAAGCACATTTACGTAGTCGTCCATGACCCAGGCATATTCGTGGGTCCCTTTTTCGTGGAGTTTGTCGATGCCCCAGACCCAGACGATGTTCAGGTCGCGTGACGGTTCTTTCCCGGTAATCGGCCCCAGGATTTTCGCGACCGTCTTCCTGCTCCTGGGCACTGGTTTCTGCCAGGGAAACTGCGCGCTGGACGTCGAAGAAATGGCCAGCAAAAGCACAACCATACAGGCTGTTCGATATCTCATAACAGGACTCCTTAAAACAAGCGGACTACTTATCGCCCTTCAGGTACTTGTGGAACCAGGCGATCTCGAGCTTCATTACGTCATCCAGGGTTTTTCCTGTATAAACGTCGTAATGCTTTTTGTCTTCGAGCACGTGATACTCCGTCGGCACGCCGTTCTTTTTAAGAATCTCATGTACCCGTTCCGAATTGTCTTTGATTTTGAAGTAATGCTCCTTCTCGGTATCGATCAGAAGGGTCGGCACTTTGACCCGGTGGGCATACTGGCCTGGATTGAATAGAGCGATACGCTCTGAATAGGGCGTGCCCGTCAATACACCCGGCGAACCTCCGCCTTGAGGCACCGGGTCGACGAGACCGCGAGCACGGTCGGATTTCTGCTTGTAGACGCCTTTCAGCCCGGCGGGGAATCGTTTTGTCCAGTCATCGGGCATAGCCCCGACCTGCGCGACCACGCACGCTATTCGACTATCGTGCGCGGCCCGGTAAATGACATGCCCGCCGCCGAAACTCGTACCCCAGATGCCGATGCGGTCATTGTCCACCATAGGCTCACCGTGGACATAGGACACCGCGGCATCAATATCTTCCTGTTGGTCGAACGGATCGACCACTTCGCGGATGGACTGGGCCTTGACGGTCACGTAGCCATCCTTGTCGGGCTTGGGCATCTCGCCTCGAACCACGAGCCGGCTGTCGCTATCGCCCCAGTTGCGGTAGTCATAGTCGATGACCACATAGCCGGCCGCAGCGAAACGTGGAGCGATACCTGATCGCACCAGCAGTGGACTTCTTTGACCTGGCCTATGATTCCGTCCTTAATCATCTTTGAAACACTGCGATAGTTGTAGCCGGTGTGAGCTGCATTTCCCATTTGGGTTACTGCGCCGGTTTCTTTTGCCACTCTGGTCGCCAGCCGGATTTCAGTGATGTTTTGACCAAGCGGCTTCTCGCAGTAAACGTGTTTGCCCATCCTCATGGCCTTCACACTGGCGGGGATATGCACATGATCGGGAGTGGCGACCACAACCGCATCGATATTCTTCTCTTCGCTGTCGAGCATCCTGCGGTAATCGCTGTATTTCTTTGCCTTGGAGAACATTTTAAAAGCATCGACCGCGTGTTTCGTGTCAACGTCGCAAATAGCGACAATATTCTCGCTCATAACGTTCCTGACGTCATCGAATCCTTTGCCGCCAACACCGATACAGACGATATCGAGTTTTTCGCTCGGCGGCGTCTTGCCGGGGCCACCCAGCACGTGCCGCGGAACAATCGTAAATGCAGTCACTGACGCTGCAGCACCCAAAAACTCGCGTCTTGTAATTCTTGATTTGCAGTTTTTTTTGTTGTTCTGCATATTCGAATTCCTTTTTTTGTGTAACCGTTCTCGACGAATTCCCCCTACTTCGGCGTTGCCTCGCAGTGGGGATACCGGTAGTCGGCGGCATTGTTCGTCGACACTTTCGTGGTGGACTCGTCCTTCAACGTATACAGGTAGAGTGCGCCTTTCCCTGTTTTGTTGGCGTGGTAGACGATCGCTGTTTCGTCCCTGGTCCAGCGCGGGTAGGCATACCAGGGAGACGGATCCGCCTCCTCGTTGGCAAACGGCCTGGCGTTTGTAATGGTGCGTTTCTTCGCATCGAAGTCGGCGATATAGAGCGTGCGCCCCGTGTCTTTATACCTGAAACCCTTCTGATACTCGAAACAAAGCCTTGTCTCGCTCGGCGAAACACTGACACGGTCCAGCAGCCCCTTCTTCGCCAGCTCGCATTCGATGCGTTCGTACTTGGGCTCAGCGCCCACATCGGGCGTCATGAGGTAATATCCGTGCCCCTGCTTCGGATGTGCGGACTGTACGAGAATCCTGCCGTCCTCCAGACACGTGTAGGCCCAGGTATGAAAGCGCTTGTCCGTAAGAGCGACCTCCTGCCCCGGTTTGGCGGCCACCTTGCTCTTCATCACATAGAAGCTGCCCGTCTCCGGGTTCTTCCGGTTCCAGATAGGCGTATTGGATCCGTCACGCGTCCAGGTTTGATTGAAATCCGTATGTGTGCCGTCGGTCAACTTGTGGAAGCCCGTGCCGTCAACGTTGATAATACAAATCGCGGTTTTCCACATCACCGTGACGGGGTGATTCTTCAATCGGCGAAAGAAGACGAGCATATCGCCGGTCTTCGACCAGGACGGCTTGAAGTCCTGGTGCCCCGTTGTGAGTGGCTTACCTTCCGGCGTACCGTACGTGTTCACGTGAATTTCGCCGTTAACGAAATAAGAGCCCCTAAAGGTGGTCGCCGATGTCGTCTTTAACTCACTGCCGGGCTTGCCGCCGGATTTGCGGAGGAGAGCGGCAATTTTTGGCCTAACAGCCTTTATTCTTTCTAGGTTCAGTTGGAGTTTCCAGAGTTCCGCTAACCACTTGTAGATGCCTTCCAACTCCTGACTCCACGAGCCCGCTACTGCATCAAGGGGTGTTTCGCCCCTGATGTTCTTCGCATTTACTTTTGCCCCTTTATCCAAGAGCAGTTTGACGATCTCTGCGTGGCAGAAGAAGGCCGCGCCATGCAGGGCTGTGGCCCCGTCGTTGCTGCTGGCATTGACATTCGCCCCTTTCTCAATCAGAAATTTGGCGGCTTCAGCCCGGCCGAAGGTAGCTGCTACCAGCAAAGGTGTGCTGCCCCCTGGCGGCTCCCTGGCATCGACGTCTGTACCGGCTTCCAAATGCTGCTTGATGGCTTCGATGTTACCTGTCGCGGCAGCCGTCCATATATTGATGGTTGGCGCGGAAGCCGCCGATAGCAGCTCAATCTGCCCATACCCTGCGAGAAATGCGATTACTAAAATCCATGCGGCCACATTTTTCATTGTAAGTCTCCTTATTCAATAAATACATCAATTTTGAAAATCAAAGTAAGCCTCAATCCAGACTAAGTTGGGGAAGCTCTACCTCCCCGCTCTGCCGCCACTCTTCGAATCGGTCCCGCATTCTTTCGCTGGCCTCTTTCCGCTCCTCTTCGGTCATATTCTCCCACCTTTCTCCCATTGCCTTCATTCTGGCCGTTTCCTCCTCCCTCTCCTCCGGCGACATATTCTGCCATCTCTGCATCGCTAACTTGAATCCTTCTCTCAGCCTGGCCTGCTCTTCTTCTGTTAGATTCAGGTCTGCCCAGACATCTCGCCAGCCACCAAAACTTTTCGTTTCTTGAACTTCTTCTTCTACCGGTTCGGGCTCCGTCATATCATCCGGTTGTTCCTCGGCCACGATCGCCTCTGCCGCCTCTTGCTCTTCTAATCTCTCAATCTCATCGTCAAGCCAGAGCAGGAACTCCTCGTCTTCCGGAGTCATTTCCGACCGATTGCCCTCCTCTTGCGGACGTGCTTGGGCAGGCTTGGTTTGTTGCTGTTCGATTTGTGGTTCCATCTCAGCCCGTTGCGGTTGATACAGTTTGATGCCAATTCCCACAGCCAAGGCGGCAAACAGCATTACAACTACGGCAACCAGTATTCCAAGCTTGGA
>DUZJ01000108.1 GCA_013349615.1 Planctomycetota bacterium
GACAGAAGACAGAAGACAGATGACAGAAGACAGATGACAGATGACAGAATAAAGGAGCAGCAAAATGAAACGTATAATATTAACGTTACTTATAATCGCTGCAATGGCAGGTGTCAGTTGGGCAAAGGTGGATTTGGTTACTCTGCCTTCGCGGGATACGGTGCAGCTTACGATTTATAACTCAGCGGATATGACGCTTGTACGCGAGAGCAGGGCGCTAACGCTGAAAGACGGCAAAAACAAGCTGCAATTTTCGTGGGCCAATACGCTGATTGACCCGACGAGCCTGGAGATGCTGCCCAAAGCCAGCGCAGACAAAATTGATATCGCCGATTTGACCTATCCGCCGAGGGTAAGGAATCTTGGGTTGTGGAATATTGAAAGCGGCGTAAGCGGTAAAGTGCCGGTAGAGATTACGTATCTGACCAGCGGCCTGTCCTGGCGGGCGTTTTATATGGGGACACTCACTGAAGATGAAAAGACGATGCGCTTGCAGGGCTACGTGCGGGTTACCAACAACAGCGGTGAAGACTACGAGGACGCTCAGACACGGCTGATTGTTGGCAAGGTTCATATACTCGACCAGATAGCACAGCTCGCCCGCAGACAATATCCATACGGTCGGCCGGGCGAGCCAGTGCCTGTCCCACAATTTCGAGGTGCCCCGAGAAGTGCAGAGACGAGGAAGCGATCGTTTTCTTTTGGTGCACCACTGGCCAAGTTGGCCGAAAGGCCTAAAGAGATAAAGAAAGAAGGCCTCAGCGAGTATTTTCTATACACGATTGAGGGGAAGGAGACGATTCCTACCGGCTGGTCGAAACGGCTGATTAGCTTTGACGTTGATGAGGTGCCGGTGGTAAATCTGTATAAATACGAGCGAGAGCGTTATGGCAATTCTGTAGTTCGCTTCCTTAGCTTCAAAAACAATGAAGAACATAAGCTCGGCGATACGCCCATACCCGGCGGGATGCTGAAGGTTTATAGAAGCGCTGATGATAAGGGACACTTGTCTTATACGGGCCAGTCCTCGTTTAAGTATATTCCTGTGGATGAGGACGTGGAGCTTAATCTTGGGCCAGTTGGCGATGTAGTTGTTGAGCCGACACTTATGGATTTCCGCACGGAGAACTACAGGTTCGACAGGAAGCGTAACATCTCCGGCTGGGACGAAGTCCACAAATTCAAGATTGAAGTCAGAAATACCCGCGAGATACCCGTAAAGGTAGAACTTAAGCGCAACTTCAGCACACAATACTGGAAGATAAAGACAAGCCAGGAGTTCGAGAAGGTTGACCTTGATACGGTCAAGTTCACGCTTATTTTGGAGCCGAGGTCGAAGAAAGAATTCGAGTACACCCTGACAACTTATCATGGGGTAAGAGCGGAAGATTTGTCGAAAGCTTCGCGAAAGCAATAGCATAACGCAAAAGTACACTTGATAAAAGAGGCTGTAAAATGAAACGAACACTTATATTTTTGATAATCGCTGCAATCACGAATACTGCACAGGCGAAGGTGGATTTGGTTACTCTGCCTTCGCGGGACACGGTTCAGCTTACGATTTATAATTCAGCGGATATGACGCTTGTACGCGAGAGCAGGGCGCTGACACTAAAAGATGGGAAAAATAAGCTGCAGTTTTCGTGGGCCAATACGCTGATAGACCCGACGAGCCTGGAGATGCTGCCTAAAGCCAGCGCGGACAAGATTGATATTGCCGATTTGACATATCCGCCGAGGGTAAGAAACTTAGGGCTGTGGAACATCGAAAGCGGCGTGAGCGGAAAAGTGCCGGTGGAGATTACGTATCTGACCAGCGGCCTTTCCTGGCGGGCGTTTTATATGGGGACACTGACCGAAGATGAAAAGACAATGCGGCTGCAGGGCTACGTGCGGGTTACGAATAACAGCGGCGAAGACTATGAAAACGCCCAGACGCGACTCATTGTCGGCAAAGTTCACATCCTCGACCAAATTGCGGAGCTTGCCCGCAGACAATACCCCTACGGCAAACCAGGCGAGGTAGTCGTGCCGTACCCAACGGAATTAACTTACCCGAAGAGGTGGGCTGAGTTTAAGACTGTGGAGAAAGTGGCAGAAGAATTGAGGCCGAAGGAAATCAAAAAAGAAGGTCTCAGTGAGTATTTTCTTTACACTATTGGGGGTATGGAGACGATTCCGACCGGTTGGTCGAAAAGGCTGATTAGCTTTGACATTGACGAAGTGCCGGTCGTGAATCTGTATAAATACGAGCAAGAACGTTATGGCAATTCTGTAGTTCGCTTCCTTAGTTTCAAAAACGATAAAGAGCACGAACTCGGTGATACGCCGATACCGGGCGGGATGTTGAAGGTTTATAGAAGCGCTGACGATCAGGAACACCTATCTTACACGGGCCAGTCTTCGTTTAAGTATATTCCCGTAGATGAGGACGTGGAGCTTAATCTTGGGCCAGTTGGTGATGTTGTTGTCGAGCCGACGCTTATGGATTTTGCGACGGAGAACTACAGGTTTGACAGGAAGCGCAACATTTCCGGCTGGGACGAAGTCCGAAAATTCAAGATTGAAGTCAGAAATACCCGCGAGATACCTGCAAAAGTGGAAATTAAGCGCAACTTCCGCACGCAATACTGGAAGATAAAGACAAGCCAGGAGTTCGAGAAGGTTGACCTGGATACGGTAAAGTTCACGCTTATTTTGGAGCCGAGAGCAAAGAAGGAATTTGAGTACACCCTGACAACATATCACGGTATAAGAGCGGAAGATTTGGCGAAAGCTTCCCGAAGGCGGTAGCATAACGCAAAAGTACACTTGATAAAAGAGGCTATAAAATGAAACGAACAATTATATTTTTGATAATCGCTGCAATCACGAATACTGTACAGGCGAAGGTGGATTTGGTTACACTGCCTTCGCGGGACACGGTGCAGCTTACGATTTACAACTCGGCGGATATGACTTTGGTTCGTGAGAGCAGGGCGCTAACGCTTAAAAATGGGGGAAACAAGCTGCAATTTTCGTGGGCCAATACGCTCATCGACCCGACCAGCTTAGAGATGCTTCCCAAAGTCAATGCAGATAAAATCGACATCGCCGACTTGACTTATCCGCCGAGGGTAAGAAACCTTGGGCTGTGGAATATCGAAAGCGGCGTAAGCGGCAAGGTGCCGGTAGAGATTACTTATCTGACCAGCGGCCTTTCCTGGCGGGCGTTTTATATGGGGACACTGACCGAAGATGAGAAGACGATGCGCCTGCAGGGCTATGTCAGGGTTACCAACAATAGCGGCGAAGATTATGAAAACGCCCAGACGCGGCTGATTGTCGGCAAGGTCCACATCCTTGACCAGATAGCAGAGCTTGCCCGCCGACAGTATCCCTACGATAGGCCAGGGGAAGTTAGACCGGTGCCGCGTGCAACATCCCTGTCGAGACGGGCGAGGGCCAAGGGAGCGAGATTGGAACTCGCTGATGTTGAGGGTAGGGAAAAGTATGGGCGGAAGGAAATCAAGAAGGAAGGACTTAGTGAGTATTTTCTCTATACAATTGAAGGGAAAGAAACGATTCCTACCGGCTGGTCGAAAAGGTTGATTAGCTTTGACATTGACGAAGTGCCGGTCGTGAATCTGTATAAATACGAACAAGAGCGTTATGGCAATTCTGTAGTTCGCTTCCTTAGTTTCAAAAACGATGAAGAGCACGAGCTCGGTGATACGCCCATCCCCGGCGGGATGTTGAAGGTTTATAGAAGCGCCGACGATAAGGGACACCTATCTTACACGGGCCAGTCTTCGTTTAAGTATATTCCTGTGGATGAGGATGTGGAGCTTAATCTTGGGCCAGTTGGCGATGTTGTTGTCGAGCCGACGCTTATGGATTACCGCACGGAGAACTACAGGTTCGACAGGAAGCGCAACATCTCCGGCTGGGACGAGGTCAGCACATTCAAGATTGAAGTCAGAAATACCCGCGAGATACCCGTAAAGGTAGAACTTAAGCGCAACTTCCGCACACAATACTGGAAGATAAAGACAAGCCAGGAGTTCGAGAAGGTTGATTTGGATACGGTAAAGTACACGCTTATTTTGGAGCCGAGGTCAAAGAAAGAATTCGAGTACACCCTGACAACTTATCACGGCGTAAGAGCGGAAGATTTGACGAAGACTTCGAGAAGGCGGTAGCTTAATACAGAAATGTATTGAACAAAAAGGGCCATAAGATAATGAGCTATTTCAGTTTCGATGCGACTTGCCTGATTCACCGTGCAGAATATTGTCTTTACGGCCATCTTAGTTTGGGTAGATAAGATATTTCTTTCGGCTCTGCAGAAAGGTTTTCAGGCCGGCTTTCCAGCTTCCTCTGACTTTTTCCAGTGATGACTGAGTTGTGATGGCTTCACGAATTGCTGAGGTTCCACATAAGCGGTCAAAATGTGCCACTTTCCATTGAAAGGCGTCCGGGTACATCCGATAGATTTCATTGATGATTAGAACGCCGCTCCAAAATGGCTTAAGGGCGTCCCTTTTAGTTACGATGGCCTTAACACCGCGGCACTTTTGCTTTTGATACTTGGAACGGCCTGGTGTAAAAGAAACTGGTTCGAATCGAACGCCCAGCAAATTCAATTTGTTCAGTCGGGCCGTTAGATTTTCTGGGACAATCCAGGGCGCACCAAATTGCCTAAAAGGGGTGGCTGTGCCTCTGCCTTCCGATACATTTGTTCCCTCCAAAAGACATAAGCCCGGATAGACCGTTGCGGTCTCCAGGTCGGGCATATTTGGGGAGGGCTTTCTAAAAAGCAATCTCGTTTGGTCGTACCACATGCGGCGGCGCCAGCCCTTCATAGGGACAACAACGAGGTCGGCCTTGACGCCGCCGGCGAGCCAACGTTCACCGTTGAACATTCCGGCCAATTCCCCGACTGTCATCCCATGTCTGACGGGAATTTTATGCAGTCCGACAAAACTGGCGAACTTCGGTTCGAGAATATTGCCTTCAACTTCAAGGCCGTTTATAGGATTCGGACGGTCCAGAACGACAAAACGTATTCCGGATTCCGCCGCTGCTTCCATAGCCAGAGACATAGTATAAATATATGTATAAAACCGGGCCCCAATATCTTGAATGTCGAAAACGAGAACATCTATATTTTTCAGCATTTGCCGCGTGGGTTTGCGAGTGTTACCGTAAAGACTATAAACAGACAGCTCGTGGACCGATTCAATTCCGCTGTCGATTTTCCTTCCGGCTTGCTCCATACCATAAAGGCCGTGTTCGGGACTGAAAAGCGCACTGATTGTCACATTGCCCATGTTCTTGAAAATATCCACTATATGTCGGCTTTCATTGTTGTAAGCGGTGTGGTTGGTTATGATTCCGATGCGTTGGCCATAGAATAGATACTTATGTGAGCCGATATTATCTAATCCTGTTTTGACCGAGGCCTTACAACCAGAGACAAATGCTATTGATACAATTAGTGCTATAGACGCTTTTGCCAATCTCATTATTTGATGTCCATTGCGAATAACATTTCCTGCCGGCAAATTTCTGAAAAGCGATTCTTGTTTCTTTCTTCATCTTATTATACTTTATCTCCTGAAAAGGGAAACTGAATATGAAATTGATACGAATTATCACGATATTTTTCGCATTACTGCTATGCACGACCATCGGCTGTCAGCCGGTCCAGGAAAAGAGTCGCAAACAAAACCTGGGCCGGATTGCCTGCGTGGTCGAAGAAGAAATCAAGAATGGCAATATACCCGGCGCCGTGGTTCTTGTAGGACAAGACGACAACATACTTTACCACAAGGCCTTTGGCTGCGAAGTAAATGAGCCTTATCAGGAAAGGATGGGGGAAAATACCGTCTTTGACCTGGCGTCCATGACCAAACCTATTGCCACGGCCACATCGGTAATGGTCCTGGTGGACCGGGACAGGATAAAACTGACGGATTACGTGAGCACATATATTCCTGCTTTTGCCCGGCACGGCAAACAAGAAGTCCAAATCAGGCATCTTCTAACTCATACGTCCGGCCTGCCGGCATATACAAACGCAAAGGAATTGAAAGAACAGTTTGGAAGTCCCTGTCCCGATAAAGTGTTGGAGAAGGTATGTAGCCTGAAACTTCTAAGCAGACCGGGAAAAGAATTTCGCTATAGCTGCCTGGGCTATATTACGCTGGCTAAAATTGTGGAGCGGGTCAGCGGCAAGAACATTGACGATTTTAGCGGGGAAAATATATTTGCACCGCTGGGAATGGAGAACACCACCTTTAATCCTCCGGAATCGTGGACGAAAGATATTGCTGCCACTGAGATTGAAGATGACTGGTTGCTTCGCGGCACAGTACACGACCCATTGGCGAGGTTGATGGGTGGTATATCCGGCAACGCCGGGCTTTTCTCGACGGCCTATGACTTATCAATTTACTGCCGAATGCTCTTAAATGACGGCACGTGGAACGGCGTTAAAGTTCTCAGCCCGGAGGCTGTTGCTGTGTTGACGACCGCCCAGTCGCACGGCCGCGCCTGTGGTTTTGATGTGCATTCCAGTTATTCATGGGTAAAGGGTTCTTATGCTTCCCAAGAGGCGTTTTGCCATACCGGCTATACCGGGACTTCCATAGTCTGCGACCCGGCGAGCAAGGTCTATGTTATTATCTTGACCAACAGGGCCCATCCCAACGATAAAGGAACTTCGAGACCTGTTCGCAGGAAAATCGCGGATATTGTTTTTCAGTTATACAAGTAATACATCTGGTCCTGCTATGGAGAGCAATTTTTAGTTTTTAGCTGTTCGATTTTTGTTTTTTCCCTCGCGCGGTACGGTACAGCCAGTAAGCCACACCAAGCAGCAAAACCGTCCCCAGAACAGCACCGGCCGGTGGTACAAACGTCATTTCTATGCCGAGCACTGCTAATAGCTTCACGATAATCTCATCTATATACCAGTATGGCAAAGTTATATTTAGTTGCTTGAGGAGTATTATCGGTACCGCCAAAAGGATTCCCATCAGTGCCTCGCCGGTAATCAGGCCAGAGGCGAAGAGCAGGCCATTGCGGGAGGATTTCTCGACATGCTCGGCGGGCGTCGCCTGTCGCTTGTGGAAGCGCTGTATCACCCAATGGATGATTCCGCCGGCAAAGATGGGCACTGATAGTTCCAGAGGAAGGTAGAAGCCGATGGCAACGGCCAACACCGGTGTGCGGAAGGTGCTCTTCTTTGCTTCCAGGAACAGATCCAGAACTATGATTGCAATTGCAACACCCATACCGATATAGGCATAGTTCCATGGCATATTTCCTTTGAAGACGCCCTGGGAGACGGATGCCATGAGGTTGGCCTGGACGGCTGCGAGAGCATCTTTGCCGGCACCTTCCTGACCCCTGAAGCCGTAGGCCTGGTGGAGGAGCATAAGCACCGGTGCGATGACTACCGCGCCGGAGAGCGTCCCGACGATTTGCATAACCTGTTGTTTCCAGGGGGTTGCGCCGACGATTCGTCCGGCCTTTAAGTCCTGCATGTTGTCGCCTGCGATGGCGGCGGCGCAGCAAACGACCGAGCCGATGATGATAGCGGCGGCGGGTCCTCCTTCTGCGCCTTTGCCCATGAGCAGGACCAGCAGCAGTGAGGCGACGACAATCGTGGCGATAGTGATTCCGGAGATTGGATTGTTGGAGGAACCGACGAGTCCGGCCATGTAGCCCGCGACGGCGGAAAAAACAAAGCCTGCAACGAGCATGACAACGGCCATGGGCAGAGAGATTGTGATATCATTGACAAAGTATTGATAGACCATAAACAGAGGGACAATGGAGGCGATGATGAGTATGAGCACCCATTTCATTGACATGTCTTTTTCGGTTCTTTCGATTTCGCTCTGGCCCTGGGCGATGGTGCGGTAGGCTTCGAGTCCGCTCCTTATGCCGCTGACGAGGGACTTTCGCATTTTGAAGATTGTCCAGAGGCCGCCGATGAGCATGGCCCCGACACCCAGATACCGTGTTTTTGTTGACCATATATAACCGGCGTAGTCGACGGCGGACATCGCCTGGCCCGCCAATTGGTGTGTGTCCGGATAAACCGCCCAATCGCTGGTTCGCGCACAGATGGGTATAGCAATATACCAGTTGCACACACCACCGAGGAAGATGAGGACGGCGATGTTGAGGCCGACAATGTATCCGACGGACAAAAGCGCGGGGCTGAGGTTGGAGCCGCCATAAAGGAGTAATCTTTTGATTCGGCTGGCACCTTCGAGAACTTCAGGCCATAAGCCGATGCCTTTTGCTCCGACTTTGAACAGGGCGGCTGCCAGCGCCGCTTTCGCAATGAGCCAAACACCCTTGCCGCCTTCCTGACCTGTTTCGAGCACTTCGGCCGTTGCGATACCCTCGGGAAACTGGAGCTTGCCTTCGACGATGAGAGAACGTCTCAGGGGAATTGTGAACAAGACGCCGAGCAGCCCACCGAATGCGGCAATGATAGTAATCCACAGGAAGTTCATACCACCGAAATCCTTCCAGAAGCCAAGGATGACGAGGGCCGGGAGTGTGAATATCACGCCCGCTGCCAGTGACTCACCGGCCGATGCGGCGGTTTGGACGATATTGTTCTCCAGAATGTTGCTGCGTCGAAAAAACCTCAGTACCCCCATTGAGACCACCGCCGCCGGTATTGACGCCGAGACCGTCATACCTGCGAACAACCCGAGGTAGGCATTCGCGGCAGCCAGCACCATCGAAAGCACGACTCCCAAAACAACTGCCTTAATTGTGATTTCCGGTAACGACTTTTCTTCTAAATTCATAATCTATCCATTCCCTGGAAATTCGAAAAAAGAGCGATATTCTGTTAATCATTCTACGAACTGGCTGACGAAATACTTCGGCGACAGTTTTTCACCTGTTGCCCGTTCAATCATCTCGTTCCAGTGATAGAGGTTTCCTGCTTCGAAGACTTTCTCGGTCAGAAAATCGCCGGCCTTGTTTAGACCAACATAGCTGACGTTGTCATCCGATTCGAGCTTTAGAATTTTCTGTACAATATGGTGATGCAGTTGAGAGGCCAACAATTCACCTAACATATAGTTGTGATAATAACAGGGCGCAGCATTGAAATGAATTTTCGCGGCCCAATCCGGTTTATTACGGCCTTGCGGCTTTTTAACAAGCTGGTATTTCTCGACAGTCTCCCACCAAAGGGAATTGAGGTCCTGCTCAGGGTTTGCATAAAGCTGCTTTTCAAAATTGTACATTACCATGTCCCAACGAGCGAAAATGATTTGTTTGAGCTGGGCGTACTTGCTGCTGACTTTCTCTATCTCCATCCGCTGCTCATCCGGCAGTTCCAACATTTGCTGCATCCAGACGGGATTGCGGCTCAAACGGCCAAAAAACATTGCAATCGCTTCTGTTGTAAAAATGTGCGCCGGCTCTCTGAGAAGATATGGCACTTTTGGATCCTTGTATTTATCGTAAACGGCGTGGCCCAATTCGTGCAGCAGAGTCTCCATCCACGCCTCATTATTCTTGAGATTACATAGGACACGTACGTCACCTTCTCTATCTATATCCGTGCAAAAGGCGTGTGGATTTTTGCCCTCGCGCTCATACAGGTCGCTGTTGGCGAGTATAGATTCCACAGGCAACCCGATACCGGCATAAAAGCTTGCTGCCAATTCCTTGACATTTTTGTCCTTATAATAGGCATCCAAGTCAAGCTCATATACCATAGGTGTTTCCTGAAAGAATGGGTCGTGATAATGCCAGGGCATAAGCTCCGCAACGGCAACACCGCACCTGGCCGCTAACATCCGGTCCAAATCAGCCTTTAATTTGGCAAAAGGCCCGTTCGTCAATTCGTACAATTCTTTGAAAATCCGGTCCAGCTCTTTGACATCCTGCTCAGCAGTGGTAAGAGACATAGTATGGTAATTGTCAAAGCCAAGCTTTCGGGCCGCCTGGTTTCGCAGCTTGACCAGCCGGATAATATCCTCTGCAACCGCGGCCCCGACCTGCTTACTGGCCAGCCACGCTTGTTCCCTCCTGGCCGAATCCGTTTCTGTTTTCAGGATTTCCTTAATCTCGTTATCGGTGACCTTCTTTCCTTCAAAGCGAGCGCGAAAGGTACTGAAGTTCTTTTCAATTTCTGTGCCCAAATCAACGATTTCTTTTAACAGCTTGGGCTCTATCTGATTCTTCAGGTAAGCCTTGTACAATACATCCAATTGTCGAGCCAGCACAGCATTCTTTATTTGGCTGGATTCCTTCATATCTTTAAGGAAAGCGAACTCCTGGCGGTCGCTGTAGACCTGGCGAATCTTAAGTGTCAGCTTGCTGACTTTATCATAATCCTCGGATTTGCCGGTATTTGCAGCTTTCCAGTAGGCAAGATTGGCTTTTTTCTCCATAGGTTTGATTTTTTGCACATGCGTAGTAATGAAATTCTCCAACTCTCTTTCCTTCTCCTTTCCGTTAGGTGCACAACCGAAAATAATGACACTTATTGCTAACATCATAACAAGATTTGATAAAATTTTCATAGCCTTATACTCCTTTGAAATATACATTCTTTCGCGGGGATGTTATCACTTGTAAATATTGAAATCAAGTATGTTCTGGATATCCGGCCTTTTTGAAACCTGATTTCTAATCCTTTTGATATTTTCACATAACTTCATTTCTTCTTTGATACCGAGCAGCAATGCGTGTATTATACTGCGATTGCAATGACAAGGAACTACGGAATTATTGTCACGAAATCCGATAGAGTGTATTTCACTCCGGTACAAGAAGAGGCGTAACTCATTATGGCGAAGAGTAAGTACCTGACCGCACCAATCCCATCGAAAAAGATGCCAGCAGGGATGCCGTGTATCCTCACCACTGAGGCATCTGAACGCTTCGCGTTCTACGGCATGGCTTCAATACTTGTTGTGTTCATGACCAGAAATCTCATGGGGTCCAACGGAACGCTGGACGTCATGGCCGAAGGTCCCGCCAAGGCGTGGTTCCACTGCTTTACCTCCGCGGTCTATTTTATGCCGCTAATAGGTGCAGTAATCTCAGATGTCTGGCTTGGGAAATTTAAGACCATTATCTGGTTCTCGATGGTTTACTGTGTCGGATTCGCGGTTTTAGCATTGGATCACACGCGCTTAGGCTTGTTTGGGGGGCTGGCACTGATTGCAATGGCCTCCGGGATTATAAAGCCATGTTTGTCGGCCAATGTAGGAGATCAGTTTGGTGCCTCTAACAAACATTTGTTAACAAAATTCTACGGCTGGTTTTACTTCTCTGTCAATTTAGGCGCCGCCGTGTCAATGTATAAATGTCCGGAACTGCTGGATAAGTATGGCCCTACAGTTGGATTCGGTGTGCCCGGGGTTTTCATGTTTGTCGCGATGGTGTCATACTGGCTGGGCCGATACAAGCTTGTGCACATTCCTCCGGCAGGCAAGACCGGTTGGAGAGAAACGCTTGATAAAGAA
>DUZJ01000122.1 GCA_013349615.1 Planctomycetota bacterium
AACTACGACGCATTCGTTCGGTTCAAGTTCCATATCCGGAAAAGTGAAATTGATTCCTTCAGTGAATCTTACGAGATTTAGATTTAGTGTGTCAGGTCCGATGTTTTCCAGCTCAATGAATTCGGCGTTTGGGTCGTCGGTGTTCTTCGGATGGTACATAATCTCTGTGATGCGCAGGTCATCTTTGACCGGGCCGATGGCAAATATCGCCTCGTTAAGAGCGCTCCATGTGCCGCCATACAGGACACGCGCCTTAACGTGCGTGCTCTTGCTCAATGTGATGAGCCCGGCATAGGGCGTTCCGACGGCATTCCCGGTCAAAGGCTCACGCGGGTCGGAGCCATTGATGGTGTAGTAGATATAGCTTGAGCCGACGGGAGCGCTCATTGTCAGGTTAAAGTTCTTGGAGACTGACCCACCTTGCTGGTTGAACGACGGGGCAACAACGCTCGGATAGAGCGGAGCGACCGCACCACCGTCCCAGAGAGTTGTAATCTTAAGCTGATTTACGATAATCCCGGAACGGGAGGGGAAGAAACCGCCGACTTCGTTATTGATAGCGCTCTGCCAGGTATCCTTGTTGAGCGTGGCACTGCCCCATCGTGCCGACTCTGCGATAATCGCCATATTGATTTGTTCGGCACGGGCCTGGAAACGCCCAATGGCCGCGTCCGCCGTCAACAGGCCGCCGTTAAACAGGTGCTTGTGTGCGTGGTCAGCAAAGCGAAGCCGGTACTCGGGGATGAGCATCAACCTCTGATGAATCCACTGCGGGTTGCTGTAGAAGAACTGGTCGCCGCACGTAAAAGGGCCGGTTCGGCTCATAAGGCCCCTTGACATAATATGCTCTGCGTCGTGAACGAAGTGGCGGAATCCTTCTTCGCCGTTTTGGTTGCGGACGCAGTACCAGTTATTAACCCTGGTGTTGCCCAAGAAGTTGGATATCGGTGCGTCACGGTCGCCGTCGTAGAAGACCATAATCATATAGTCGATGAGGTTGTCCACATCGAGCAGGACCGGATAACTCGGATTTCGCGTACCATTCGAGTTCAGCCCCTGCATCTGAAGGTAGAGGTTCAATCGCTGAGAGTCCGAAGCGCCTGGGAGGTTATTGGTGAGATTCCATAGGTCCTGCCAGTAATCGAGGGTACCGTCGGTGGCCTCTATCCCGTAACCGCCATTCGGACCGGTAGCCTTGACGCAGTCCCATTCCTCTCTATCGCCGCCGAAATAAGATGCGCCATACGCCGCCTCGGGGCGTTCCTGGGTTTGGAAGATGCCCCAATACTGGCCGTTAATATAAAGGTGATAATATCGGCTGCGTGTGGAAGCCTGGCCCATCAGCCCCTGGGTGTCGCGGGCCCAGACGTCCCGACACATAGTATTTGTGGAGTCGTTGTTGAAGCTCCAGGAGTAATTCTGAGCGGTGCGGAGGTCGACCTTGTCGAAGGCATCCACGCCTTCGTCACCAAAAAGCGGATAATTGAGCTTGCCGTCCCCATATATGCTGCGGAAGAAAAGACGGAAGGCGTGCTTAGGGTTGCCGCCGCTGCGGCTGGCACCTCCACGGATTCTCAGGCCTGCGTTGACCTGGAAACCGCCGCGCATATCAGCGGACAGCACCCCTCCCTGACCGTCAGGTGCCTTCACCAGGTCAGGAAATCCCGGGCCCTGGGGGTTGGGAGGATAAATCAGCTCCAGCGACGTAGGCCGTTCCCAATATTCGCCGTGGCCGCCTGCGTTGACGTAAATGCCGCTCGAGGGGTCGAAAAGGTTGAACAAGTCGGTAACAATGGACATCGTGGGGATTGCCACCAAAGCGCCCTTGAGCTGAGGTCCCCAAACAAGATTATTGACAATGGAGGTATCCATACCGTACTCCATTTTCTGGCCGTTGATGCCACTCGGCGGCCAGCCTGGGGGAACCTCACCGTAAGGCGACTGGGTAACGACGTCATCGAGAAAGATGTAGGTGTGGGTCTCGACATCGGAGTCCAGCCAGCCCGGTTTGCCCGCAACGGCACGAAGAGTGGTAGTCTCATTCACATCGAACGGACCAGTGTAAGGATTCCCATGCATCATAGTGGGCCGTGAACCATCGAGGGTATAATATATTTCAGCGTCATCAGTCCCAGTGGACAGGGTTAACTGGAACGGGTCCTCATAGAAACCACGGCTTTCACTGAACCAAACATCGCCAACAACACCCTCTGCACCAGAAATGTTGGGCTTGCGAGGTGTCGCCGTGGTGAAGTACTGCGGGACACTCATGTTGCTGGCAGCGTTCAGCTCAGGCAGAATCAGGAAATTAGTGTCGTCAGCGTTATCGTTGAGTCCGTGAATGGCCAGTACGTTCTTACCTGCTTGCAACGCTTGAGCAGAAGCCATGATATTAATCGCCTCGAAGACCGAAGCGTCCCCAATCGGACGATTAGCATCAGCCGTCGAGTCCCACTGCACTGAATCCGGGGCATTACAACTGGCAACTTCCTGGCCGTTGATGTATGCCACAAACCCGTCCTCGTACTTCATCCGCAATGTTAACGTATCAAAGAGTTCCGGCTCCCCTAATTTGAGATTAAATTCGGTGCGCATCCAGAGTGAGGCATTGATGCCGAGCATATCGTCCTTCAGTTGGGAGTCACCGCCGCTGAAGCCTCCCTCAAGCTTGAACACATCAAAAGAATACGCCTTACGACCATCGGTGCTACTTGGGTCGGCCTCGGCGCGGACCGTGAAGCTGCCATCGTCTGCTGTAATGGACGTCCAGCGTGCAACATAACCTTCGTTGTAATTATCACCGGTGTTGAACTGCACCTTGCTTTCAGCAAGGACATCCACGCCGCTGGTGCTTGCATTTGTGTAGGTATCAGCGCCGGTAAGTGTATAGTTCGTCCACCGGCCGGTGTAACTGCAGCGAGCGGCGGACGTGGCAAATGTGTACTCCGTAGCCGGATCCAAGCCGGTGAACGTCAGGTCGACCCACCAGCCGGTACTGCCGTAATAAATCACGCCGGTCATGTCCGCTATCGTACCGAATGTATCGTAGGCATCGGTGCCTACGGCGCAGTCACTTCCGCCATTACCGGGGTCCGGCTGCCAGGTTACACCGCCACTCTGTGTCAGCGTTACGCGCAGACCCATGTCCTCACCGGTCGCCTGGTCTATCAACAGCCCGGATGTCGGACCACCATACCCGCCACCAACACCATAGGTTGTAACGTTGTCGCCGATGTACTGGTCGCTGCTGCGATACACACAGTCGTTATAGGCGACCCTCGGCGTACCCCCAAAGCCAAAGCCAAGACCGGTCTTCCCGGTCTCCCATCCTGGGTCATTAAAGTCAACAGCAGTCCAATCCGTGCCCAGAGTCGCATCACTACTTGTGGGCACGTGATAAGAAGCGGTCGTACCAATGGGGACGAGTGTCTTGGCGTATTGTGTCAGGCCGTACGAGATATCGGTTAACTGTCTGGGAAATTCCGGTGCGTATTCGTGGATGGCGGTATTGCCGTCAGGCGCCACCAACGCCAGATATTCCCCGTCCATGTTGAGTTCAAAGTTGGTGTGATAGTAACCTGCGGGGTCACGATATGGGTAATTATCAGGGTTGTCCTCTTCCGTCTTCTCCGAGGCAAAGATAATCAGGAACTCACCGGACTTAATCTCGTTTCCATCGGGGAATTTCCACTTGTCCCTGTCATCATTACTGTCGGTCAGGTACCAGCCATCCAGACTAACAGTTTCGCCGGTCGGATTGTAAATCTCGAGCCAGTCGGAGGATTCGCCGTTTCCGTCGAGGAGTTCACCTTCTTCCAACGGCTCCTCGCTGGCGTTGCTCGCCATAAACTCGCTGATTACCAGGTGTGGTTCCTCTACCTTCCAGTCCTTTGCCAGGAGGGCAAAATCAACCATATTTACCCCATTGGCGTCATCCATGTCGGCAATGCAATCAAGAACGTGGCAGTCCGGATTCAACCACTGCAGGACAAACATCCGCAGGTCTTTGAAATCAACCTTGTAGTCCCTATTCAAATCACCTACGAGCTTGGGCTGGGCACCAATCAAACCGGCCAAAAAGGCTATCAATACTACTGACAGCAACAACATTTTTACGACTCGACCGAGCTCACCAAAGCCAGATTTAAGCATCTTTTTATCCTTCCTCACTGATGTTTTAGGCCAATAATCGCGGTTTTATCTTTGCAGATTCCCATTTTGCGAGCCCCGTTAGAAATTGCCGTCTTACTTCTAACAGGCTGCGACCTATCGCAAAACGGAGGCCCTGCAACCTTTGGGCCTTAAAGTCGCGATTGTCGAACACTTGAATTTAACCCATTTTAACATATTTAGAAGGGCTAAATCAATCTTTTTTTACTTAAAAAACCGTCCCAAAAATTGTGGGTACGGACTAACACCATTTTTGTCGTGTAAAATGGCTGGCTATACCCGTTCCGTGAAATTCTGGGACAGCCAGGAAACCGTTGGCAGTCCCGAATTTCAGTTACCATTTTTCTAACGGGGTTGACCGAAACTTCGCTTTAGTGTAGGATGTTGAAACGAAAAATCGTCTCTTTATTACTATTGGGTACAATGTTAGCTAACCGAGCCTTAACTTTTTTGTTTGTTCTTCCTATCTTTCTTGTATCTTTGACTATTCACGAATATGCGCATGCCTGGATGGCCTACAGATATGGCGATGATACAGCCAGGAGAATGGGACGTTTAACTCTAAATCCCCTTGCGCATATCAGTCTGTTCGGGACAATTATTCTACCGTTTCTCGTACGTTTCGGCTGGGCAAAACCCATACCCGTCAACTTTTCGATTCTTACCAAAAAGCAAATCTTTAAGGTAGCAGCCGCCGGCCCTCTTGCAAATATAATGCTGGTTCTTATTCTAACCGGAGCTTTCCACCTCTTCAGCTTGGATGCAATACCACTCCTGGGTGATTTTGTATTGCTGGCTATACTTTTAAATATTATCTTAGCTGTGTTTAACCTAATTCCGGTACCGCCATTAGACGGCTCACGTTTAGTCTATGCCATATTGAAATCTCCAAAGGCAGCTAACGCGTATAATAAGTTCGCTCGCTACGGGATATTTATCCTTATAGCATTTTTGCTGCTCGGAGGATTGCGAACGGTTATACAGCCTTTGCTCAAACTGTTTTGTGCTTTACTTGGGCTGCCTCCTGACCTGCTTAGCGGATAAAAACAGATGGTCAAACAATCAAAACCAATATGCAAAGAGAGGATGAAATTGTGATAAAGTCAAAGAAGGAATTTCTCGGCCAACGAGGAAGTGTGGATGTCGGCAAGCTTGTTGGTATTGTCATATCCCTTATTATCCTTGGCCTTTTTTGCTTTGCGGCTTGGTGGGTTATCAAAAGTACGTCAGATGCAGGCAGTCAGTATGGTGAGGCGTTGGTAGATACAAAACGCAAGGCCCTGGCCTTACAGTGCCAACTCAATCTGCGTTCTATCTGGCAGAACTTACGAATGTATGCAGCCGACAATGAGAGCTTTCCACCATCCTTGGAAGCCTTGGTACAATGGGGAGCAGACCCACAACTATTGCGCTGTCCGGCTCCGGATGGACAGGAATACGTTTATATCCCCGGCCAGGATGAGGACTCCTCCGGCAAAAACGTTTTAGTGTACGAAGCCAACGCCGCTCACGATGGACGCTGTAACCTACTACGACTGGACGGGCAGATTGAGCTGCTTACTGCCGACCAGGTGCAAGCTGAGGCAGCCAAAACGCGAGTCAGACTCAGGGACAGACGTTGAAAACCTAATTGTTGTACATTAAAATTGACAGATGAGAAATGAAGGCAATGATACTCAAAAAAGCTGCTCCGATTGAACAAAAGCCTTTAGAACTGGAGGACTTGCCAATTCCTCAGCCCGGCCCCAAACAAATTCGGGTAAAAATCTCGGCTTGTGGCGTTTGCCATACCGAACTTGATGAAATTGAAGGAAGGCTGCAAGCGAAATTACCGATAATTTTGGGCCACGAGATTGTTGGAAGAGTGGAAAGTCTGGGTTCCGAAGCAGCTAAATATAAATTAGGAGACCGTGTGGGAATTGCGTGGATAAATTCCGCCTGCGGAAAATGCTATTTTTGCCGGGAGGGAAATGAAAATCTATGCGCAGAGTTTCAGGGTACAGGCTGTCACGCAAATGGTGGCTATGGTGAATACACTGTTGTCTCAGAGGATTTTGCCTATTCAATTCCCGCCAGGTTTTCCGACTCGGAAGCAGCTCCTCTTTTGTGTGCCGGGGCAATTGGCTACAGAGCTCTGAAACTGGCCAACCTGCAAGACGGTCAAACTCTTGGTCTATTTGGTTTTGGGGCTTCGGCACATATTGTCATTCAGACAGCCAAAAACAAATATCCGAACTGCAAGGTCTTTGTCTTCACCAGACCACAGCAGAAAGAGCATCAAAACTTGGCCAGAAAATTGGGTGCTGACTGGGTTGGAGCAACCGGAGACACTCCACCGGAGAAACCGGCCTGCGCAATTGATTTTACACCTGCCTGGAAACCGGTAGTCGAAGCTATGAGAGTCCTGGAAAAAGGAGGGAGGCTGGTTATAAATGCAATCCGAAAGGAAGAAAGCGATAAAGAAACTCTGCTGAAATTAGATTACCCAGCTCATCTCTGGCTGGAAAAAGAAATAAAAAGTGTAGCCAATATTACCAAAACAGATGCTGAAGATTTTCTACCTTTGGCGGCTGAAATTCCGATTGTCCCCGAAGTTCAGGAGTTTGATTTGGAAGAAGCTAACGAGGCCCTGATTTTACTTAAGCAGGGAAAAATCCAGGGAGCAGGCGTTTTAAAAATGTCCAGGTAAAAATTAAAAGCAGGAATACCCATTCCCATTCTTTGCTCTCCTATGGAGTCCCTATGGACAAACCTTAATCAAGAGTGGAGATTCAAAAGAAAATAGAAAGGAAATAAAGCGATGGGAATCAAACTTTACAAAGAACCTGAACTTAACACTCCGATTATGCTTTGTGGTTGGCCGGGGATTGGAAACATTGGAATAAGTGCGATAGATAATTTGAGAAGAGCGTTAAAAGCTCAGGAATTCGGTGAAATTGAACCCCTGGATTTCTTCGAGCCTCGAAAAGTCGTCATTGAAGGAGGTCTGTTGAAAGACCTTCAGTTCCCCAGCAGTAAATTTTACTTCCTGCGAATTAAAAATCAGGACTCAATATTTTTCATCGGCCAGGAGCAGCCGACCGAAGGAAGAACAAGGTATGCCGAAGGCAAAAAGGCATACAAAATAGCTAACTTGGTTCTGGATGTGGCGGAAAAATTTGGCTGCCGGAGAGTCTATACTTCCGGAGCAGCCGTAACTCAAATTCACCACACAGTAAAACCGAGAGTTTGGGCGGTGCCTAATAAGCAAAGCTTAATAAAGGAAGTAAAGGAATATGAAAATACCATTGTGATGTCTGAGATTGACCGAAGAAGCAGCCAGGGTACTATCGCCGGCTTGAACGGACTTTTGTTAGGTGTAGCCAGGAAAAGGGATTTGGAAGCTGTTTGTCTAATGGGTGAAATACCTTATTATCTGCAGGGAGCTCCCTGGCCCTATCCCAAAGGCTCAAAATCCGTTCTTGAGGTTCTGACCAAAATCCTGGATGTTGAGATCGACCTCAGTCAACTGGACGAATTAGCCAGAACGGTAGAGGAAAATATTGAAGAATTTTTGGAAAGCCTTTATAACGCAGAGGCAATACCTCCACAAGTAAAAGACGAGATTGAGAAGTTAAGGTATGCAAAGCCCGCTGAACCGGGACCAATAACTGAAGAAGAACAGAAAAAAATGATGGAACATATCGATGAGCTTTTCAAGGAAGGAGGTCCGCAAGATGAAAAGCACCTTTAGATTCTCCGAGCGACCCAAATTCGAAAATCCATCTCTGATTGTCGGTTGGGAACAGGATAATGGTAAACTAAGCCCAAAGGTGATTGAGTATTTGAATAAAAAGCTCAAGAGTAAAAGTTTTTGTGAAATTGAGCCGATGGACTTTTTCTCCTTAGCGGGAGTGGTAATTGAAAATGACGTCGCTCAGTTTCCAGAAGGTAAATTTTATTATAGCCAAAGAAATGACCTGGTGATATTTAAAAGCAATGAGCCTCGATTCGAGCGATACAGATTTTTGAATGCGATTGCAGATTTGGCTCAAAGTTACTGCAAGATAAAAGAGCTGTATACTATTAGTGCAACTTCGGCTCCAATTGCCCATACCAGCCCGCGACGGATATTTGCGGCTTTTAATCAACACCAAATCTCAGAATCGCTCCGAGGCTACGGGCTGAAAGATTTGAATTGGCAGGGGCCGCCGGCTATCAGCAGTTATCTTTTGTGGGTAGCTAAAAACAGAGGTATCCCCGGCGTGAGTCTCTGGCCGGAAATACCATTTTACCTGGCAGCGGGCGAAGATTTCCAGGCAATAAAGCTGACTCTTTCTTTTCTGGATAAGAAATTTAACCTGGGTCTGGATTTGGCAGAACTAGATGAGGAGATTAGGATTCAAAATATAAATATAGATCGGCTAAAAGAAGAAGATTCAGAAATTAATAAGTTAATAGGAATGTTGGAAAGCGAGCTTACTTTAAGCGAAGCCGAACAAGTGGAATTAACTATGAAGGTAACCGAACTCCTCGAAAAAAAAGGCTGAACAAGACCGAATAGAAAGAAGCAGCTTACTGTTACTCTTTCACCGAGTTGGGCTCGTTAGGCGGCTTTACTTCTTCAGGTTTCTTCTCATCCTCCACCAATTCTGATAGTTTCTTCGTCAGACTCTTCGCCTTATACTCAGCGATTTCATAAACCCACCCTTGCGTCTTCTGCGAGAATTCCTTTGCCTTATCCAAGGCGAGCAGCTTGGCTTCCTTATTCTTCAACTCTTCTTCAGACTCAACTCTCCTCTCCTTTTGAGGTATTTCACCCGTAAACTCTGCTTGACAACTCACATACGTCTTACCATCTTCTTGAGCAATTCCCAAGGTATAAACAGTCGAGTCCTTTAGTCTGCACGCAAATTGCTTATCGAAGGTCAAGTCGGATGATTTTCTCTTCACATCATCAAACCTCAGATTCGTCAAAGCGGTGAAAACACTATCACATTCACTGCTCTTGGCCTTTTTACCTGTGGGGATATTTTCCAACACTACATCTTTGCCATTCTCTTTTGCTTTCAGCGTATATTCACCACTGGAAGATTTGACCGTTACCGAGTTAATATCATCACGATTCACCGAAATAAGCTCTTGCTCTATGTAATCCATTGCCCCGCTTTTAATCCAGCCCATATTTGACGCCACGTAAACCTTATCGCTCGAGACCTTATCGCTCGAAACCAATCTAACGTAAGTGCCCTCGCCCAACTCCCTGGCTTTTCCCACAATAACGCCGGCGAGAACTGTTGAATCCGGCTCCGGGGTCAAAAACTTAACAACGCTGCGGGCCTTTTCCTCCGTTACTTCAAGGTCCTCGTGATATGCCGCTTCGTTTGTATACAACTCCGCTATCTTGATATCAAGACACGATGTTATCAGCTCATTTATTACGCTTGTAGTTGCCGGGTAATTGTCTTTGTTAGTAACCACAAAATTTTCTCCCCTGCGCTTCAGCGTCACTGTGTCTTTACCGGTTCCTAAAATGATGCTGCCTATTTGAGCCGGGTCAAGCCCCTGAATAAGATAAGCCGGCGCTTCCGGCTCCGTCCTGGGCCTGCTTGAGATGTGTGACTGAACCACAGCCCATATTACTGTCAAAACCGCAATAGTGCCTAATATCGTCAGGTTCTTGTTGCTCATTATGAAACTCTCCACTTGTATCTTGTCAAGCGTGTCTGCCTTCCGCTTAACATTTCATAAAATACGAATTAAGCGTCACTGGCGTGACTGATATAATGCCTCTTCTTTGCACTCCGATAGATACTCAAGACTATGGCAATCAGAAGTATTACAATCGGCGCTGTCAACATATTAACGTTCTGAAGCATATTACCCAAATGCTCAATCCTCTCGCGTCTCCTCATCTTAACGTTGCGCAATTCGCGCCGGGCCTGATGTATCTTCAATTCAAGGTCCTTTCTCTTCTGCAGGATCGAACTGCCTATAACCCCTTCTTCACCCTCTTTCGCTGAAGCCAGGATAGATTGTAACTCGCTCTGAAAGCCTGCAATTTGCAAGTTAATCTTCTCAACTTCTCCCCGTTCTTCTTCCTCTGCCTTTTCTTCTATTCTATCAATAACAGTAAATGGCCGCCTGAAGTTCCCCCGCGACCTGATTGAAATCAAATCGCTCGAACCACCCAAGTCGTCAATTACATTCAGCATTAAAGCCGCATTGTCTCCATTGGGAACCTTGCCAAAGACAAAAAAGTCCCGGTACGCCAGCGAATCACTTATAAAGTCAACGTCCGAAAAAACCACGACTGCACAATCTTCCTGGGCTTCTCTTAGACCGGCAATTCGCTTTTTGATTTTCTTTTTGTCATTTGGGTCCTTTGCTTGTTCCGAAGATGCCTCCTCACCGGACTCAACTTCAATCTCAATGCCTTCGGGAAAGCTACTCTTGAAACGACCCGTAACCAGATAAGCCATGTGCACGGGCTTGGCACCATCACCATCGACAAATTTGCTCATAAGACTCGAAGGATTCAGGAACATCAATTCATAGGGACTGGTAACTTTCCAGCTATTACCTCGATTGGTCGTCATAAGAAGCGGCGTCCGCTCAATCTCAGCGCTACTCTTTTGCTCATCTGAACCAGCAACTTCCCTCAGAACACCAGCGAATAAAATACTGACCTGGTTAAGCTCGGCCGTGATAACCTTCTCGCTGCTGAAACATTTCGAGCCGGGGGTCAGATTAAGAAAGCCAATGATTTTCTCTGGTCTTCGATTCCGG
>DUZJ01000143.1 GCA_013349615.1 Planctomycetota bacterium
AAGCTCCACAAATTCCACCAGCTCTGTCTTGACATCGGGGTCATAGTGAATCTCGTTTATAACTACCTTCTGCCCTTGCTGCCAGTTCCCCGCCAAAACGGCGTAATCAAGCATATTTACCCCGTCGGCGTCGTCTAAGTCAGCCACACAGTCAGAGACCACGCACCATGGGTCCAGCCACTGTTGGGCGAGAATCCGCAGGTCGCCGAAATCAACCCTCTGGTCACCATCCAAATCGCCTGCCAGATTAAACTGGGCTTCTGCCGTACGTAGGGACTCCCAGGGAAAACCGCCCAAAAATGTTATCAAAACCAGCAGTAGCAACAAAAGTTTCAAAGTTCTGAGCATCCTTTATGTCCTTCCTCACCGATGCCTTGGACCACTCCCGCTGCTTTCTTGCCTGCACCTGCCTGCAGGAAAACGCAGGCACAGGTGCGAAACCAGGAAAGAGGGCGGCTTCATCTTCGTGGGCCTTAAGGTCGTGGCACGGCCTTCCAGGCCGTGTATAAATCACGGGCAAGATGCCCGTGCCACTACACGATTCTTGCTCATTATAACATATATAGGTGGTCAAATCAATGCCTTTTCCGTCCAAACTGAGCAGTTTTTGAGGGGCAGGCCACAAAATAGTTCTTGACTATTCGCACCAGAGGATGCACAATAACTTACAAGTTGCGGAAGGACCCAAATTACCGGCCCTGGCTTGCAGCCACAATTAGAAGCGGAAAAATAAGCTGTTAATAGAAAGTCCGGGAATATCTGCTGATGGATGATTCCAGCAAAACCGAGAAAGAACACCTTGCAGAGGACCGAGCCACAAAGCCACGGAAGCCGAAATTAAAGCGCGAGAGCCAGGACATCACCGAACGAAAGAGGGTGGAGGAGGCGCTGCGCGAGAGTGAAGAGCGATACCACGCTATCTTCGAGCAAGCGGCAGACGCGGTTGTTATCTTTGACGCAGAAACAAAGGAAATGGTAGAGTTTAACAATAAGGCACACGAAAACCTCGGCTATAGCCGCGAAGAGTTCAAAAAACTCAGCCTGTTCGATATTGAGGCCGCCGAGTCTGCCGAGGAAATTACCAGGCACACCGAGAAAATCATCAGGGAAGGGGCAGACACTTTTGAGGCAAAACAAAAGACAAAACATGGAGAGATACGCGATGTCCTCGTAAGTGCCAAGGTTATTCACATTCATGGGAAAGCCTTAATTCAGGGAATATGGCGAGACATCACCGAAAGAAAGAAGGTGGAAGAGGCGCTCCGTGAAAGTGAGGGCTTTTGTTCATCCCTGTTAGATAATTCTCCTAATCCTATACTCGTTATTAATCCGGATACGTCAGTAAGATATGTGAATCCTGCACTCGTAAAACTGACCGGTTTTTCTTCTTCAGAGATTATTGGCACAAAAGCACCATACCCTTGGTGGACAGAAGAAACACTTCATAGCACCGGCAGGGACTTGAAAAAAGCTATGGGTAAGGGAGCAGTAAGGCTTGAGGAGCTTTTTAAAAAAAAGAACGGAGAGCGATTCCAGGTTGAGATAACCTCCGGACCCATAATAAAAAATGGAAAATTTATGTATTACCTGGCAAACTGGATTGACATCACCGAGCGCAAAAAGGCAGAAGAGCAACTTAAGACCTCACTCAAAGAGAAAGAGGTGCTTATAAGCGAAATTCACCATCGAGTCAAAAACAACTTGCAGGTGATGTCCAGCCTGTTTAAGCTCCAGTCCGAATATATCCGGGACAAGCGGATGCTTGAGATGTTGAAGCAAAGCCAAAACCGCATAAGAGCAATGGCGCTCATCCACGAAAAATTATATCAATCCGAAAACGTGGCGAGGATTGACTTTGCCGACTATGTCCGGAGCCTAACAGGTTATTTGTTCCGCTTATACGAAGTCAGTTCGGACGCCATTGCCCTGAAGATAAATACAGGTGAGGTTTCACTGGGCATAGATGCGGCCGTTCCCTGCGGCTTGATTGTCAGTGAGCTTGTTTCCAATTCTCTCAAACACGCCTTCCCGGCAGGGAAAGAAGGCCAAATCCGCATCGAATTTCACTCCGATAAGGATAATCACTTTACGCTGATTGTCAGTGACAACGGTGTCGGCTTACCGAAAGCTATGGACTTGCCGAACACAAAATCATTAGGTCTGCAATTGGTCAATATGTTAACAGGTCAGCTTGGGGGGGCCATCGAGCTTGATAGAACCGATGGAACAACAGTTAAAATTACATTTACAGAAACGCAGGAAGGAAAGGACGTAATATAATGCCAAATCCGCAAATCTTAGTTGTTGAAGACGAAGCCATTGTAGCAAGGGAGATACAAAATACGTTGAAAAGTTTCGGATATGACGTTCCCGCTCTCGCCTCGACCGCAAATGAGGCCATTGAAGAAGCCCGGGAGAACCACCCGGATTTAGTCCTGATGGATATCAGGCTAAAAGGCGGCACGGACGGCATAACAGCGGCCGAACAAATCCGTGCCCGCTTCGACATCCCGATTATCTATCTTACTGCTTATGCCGATGAGAAAACACTGCGCAGGGCAAAGATAACTGAGCCATTCGGATATATCCTCAAGCCGTTCGGACGGAGAGAAATACACTCCAACATCGAGATGGCCCTTCACAAACATAACATAGAAAAGAAACTAAGAGATAGCCAACGCTGGCTTGCCGCCACGCTCAAAAGTATAGGCGATGCCGTAATTGCCTGCGACACCAAAGGACGGATAGTATTTGTGAATCCCGTTGCCGAAGAACTGATGAACTCAAAGCACAAGGACGTTCTCGGGAAACCTTTGAGGCAAGTTTTCAAGGTAGTCAGTGAAGAAACGCATAAAGTCATCGAGAGCCTTGCAGCCAAGGCAATCCGGGATGGTGTTGTTGTCAGTCTGGAAAATCATACCCTTATGACCAGGAACGGAGCCAAAACGCCTATTGATAACAGCATTGCGCCAATCAAAAATGACAATGGAAAAATCGCCGACGTCGTCATCGTCTTCCGAGACGCCACCGAGCGTAAGAAAGCCGAGAACAATATTCTTGAGTATCAGGCAAAGCTTAAGTCGCTGGCTTTGGTATCGACCATAATCGAGGAACGTGAAAGGCGATACATCGCTGCTGAGCTGCACGACCAAATAGCTCAGTCCCTCGTCGTTTCAAAGATGAAGTTGGAAGTGATGCGGGAGTCTGCGTCCTCAAGAGACCTCCGGAAGACATTGGGCGAAATCTGCAACACGCTTGGACAGGCCATTCAAGACACAAGGTCCTTGATGTTTGAACTGAGTCCCCCTGTACTGAATGAGTTAGGTCTTGAAACGGCGGTGGCCGAATGGCTCGACGAAGAAATACAGGAAAAGCACGGTATCAAATCTGAGTTCGAGGACGATGGACAACCAAAGCCACTCGACGACGACCTTCGTGCTCTTTTGTTCCGCAATGTGCAAGAGCTGCTGCTCAATGTTGTTAAGCATGCACACGCTAATAAAGTTAAAGTTTCTACCCAAAGGGTTGGCAGCCGGATATGCGTCAGTGTCGAAGATGACGGAATCGGATTCGAACCCGGAAAAGTCGTGGAGGCCGAAGCGAGGGCAGGTGGAGGTTTTGGGCTGTTCGGTATTCGAGAGCGATTGGAAGGCTTGGGCGGGCATATCGAGATTGACTCTGTACCCGGACACGGAGCCAACATTACCCTCATGGCACCGCTGAAACAAGAAAAGACTAACGCCGGAGAAAAACTATAAGCGCAAGAATTTTAGTAACCGTTCACGGGTTAATATGCGCAATTTCGACCATTTCATTTCATTGCGAGCGAGCCACCAGCCGTTTTGCTTCGCAAAATCGAAGCAGCGGGGGCGAGCGCGGCAATCTCGGCAATTTTTAACTGTGATTGGTATTAGTTGTCCCTTAGAAGATATAAAGCCTCGTCGCCTGTGATGTTTGATTGGCCTTGAGAAGATATATACGGTTCATCTTGAATCGCGGCCGTCAGATAGCCCATCATTTCCCGTACAATTCTCGCTCCAAATTCGCCTGTGTTGACACCTGCGGCGCTCGCCATCTGCTCCTCTATAACCGCCATGGAATCCTGCAAAAGTTGGTTCTGACTTTTCAGATACATAGTACATTCGCCGGCTTGCTCTATTGCGTTCTTGATAACGGCCAATGCTCCCTCAGCATCCGTGGTTAAGTCCAAATTTGAAACATCAAGGCTGAGGTCCTTCGCAAAAAGACTAATATTCCGCGCACTGCCGACCGACCTCATTATGACCTTCGTTATCGTCCGGCCCTCACTCGTAAACAGCTTGTTACCGTCGTATTCCGTACTGCCAGCTATACTATTGATGTCCTGAGCTAATACTTCAAACTTCTTCTGCATAGAGGCTATATCGGCGCTTGTGTAGTAGCCGTTTGCGGCTTGTTCAGCTAATTGCTCCATTAGAATCAGCTCATTATGGATGGTATCGGCGGCATCGACAAACATCTGGACCATTGATGTGTCGGCATTGGCTTCATGGGCGCTGAGTCGAACACCGGCAACATTGCCCTGGATAAATTCCCTGATTATCGCAACTTCACGGTCATCGTTCTGCAATTCATAGCTGCCGTAAGATAACTTGTCACCTCCACTCAACGACCAGTGTTGAAAAAAGGACTTGAATAAAGTTTCTATCTCGATCATTCCCCCCCTCATCCTGAAGAAAGTCCCGAAAAAGCTCCTTCAACTATAATATAAGGAAAGTTTGCTATAAATCCAAATATGGTAATCCTTAAAACCGCCACAAACTCAAGCACCGCAATTTTACAGCCTGCTTGCCGTTATTTTGGGACGGTTTTTCACCACAACCAGGAATGATATCTCTGAGAATTAAGAAAATCGTTGGCCCAAAGAAAAAGCCCGGGTGCAAAAAATGAAACCGGCCATTACCTTTGAATGCTCTCACTATGAACTACGAACTATGAACTACGAACTAAAAAAATCGTGTCAATCTTCACGTCAAACCAAAGATTTTATTACAGATATGATGTTGACAGCAGAGACGGGCGTTTTATAATCATAACTATGCAGGCTGGATGGTTTGCCCTGCGGGATTAAAATGTTTGTTTATTTTTAGGAGGCCGTAAAATGAATAATGTCAAATCAGAAGCTGTACCGCTAACAACTGCTAAAACTTCCGGCCTTGCAATAGCAAGCCTCATCCTGGCCATCTTCGGCTTCTTAACTTGCGGATTCACTGCTATTATTGGCTTGGTTCTCGGCATTGTTGGGCTCTGTGCCATTAAGAAAAACGCCCAACAGCTAAAAGGCCAGGGACTTGCCATTGCCGGAATCGTTGTTTCCGCCATTAGCATTGTCGTAGTACCGTTTTTTGTTATCATGATGGCCATCCTCATGCCGGCTCTTACCCACACACGAACTCTTGCCAGGACGGCGGTTTCACTCAATAAGGCAAGGCAGATTTGCATAGCAATGATAATGTACTGCGATGACAATGAAGGAAGCTTCCCACCTGCTGACAATTGGCCGGCCGCCCTCACACCCTATCTCGGTAACGAGAAAATCCTCGAATCCCCTTTTGCTCCGCACACCGGCCGGGCCTGGGCAATGAACGCGCAGTTAAGCAGCCGGAAAATAAACGATATTAAGCAGTCGCATCGAGTTGTGCTGATTTTTGAAGCTAAGCCCGGCAGCCCACCCGCTGGTGGCCGGGAGCTGCTGCCCGAAGAACCACGGGGACCCAGAGGTTACGTCATCGGTTTCCTGGATAGCCACACCGAAATCGTCAGACCCGAAAGATTGGACGAACTGATTTGGATACCAGCAACTTCAAGCCCTCGAATTGTAAGATAAACCCAACCAACAGGCCCTACGCGAAAATAAAAAACAAACCCTAACTCTGCCGGGGTTTTCCTTATCGATTACCCCCGCCACCTGTGGGCGGGGTTGACCACGCGAGGAACACTTTTTGTTAACCCCCGGCACTAAGACCGTCCTTGTAAAAAGCAATTTTATCAGAATATGTTTAACTCGGTGCATTTGGCAGTAATGACATCCGGGCTTTCATGAACTGTTGTTCACTGTGTTTTCACTTCAACTCGGCGTATGAAACCCAATAAAAGACTATGGTGATAACGAGAATCATACTTTATAATCGTCTTTGCTCGTAAACTGGAATAATTACAGGGTCCTGCGCGAAATGATATTTCGCCTGACACAGAAACTGGCTAAAAAGATTAAGCTGCCGCCTTTACAGGCTGTGCCGGCCGGTCAAAATCCGTTCATCGACTGGACGGCCAATCTGTTCACGGCAGAGCGCGCCCAGTATATCATCGTTACAAACACTGCTTCTCTGTATAGCCTCATAATGTATGGACGTGGTATCACTGACGACAATGAGCTAATCCGGAGAACACTGAGCTTTATGCGGGAATTTATGACCGATGACGGCTGTGAATTTCTATATCGGCGGCTGATAGTACCACACGCGGCCAGAGTCTCATTTTCCAAAGCAACCGACCGGCGGGTGATAGGTTCAATGAATGAGCTTATCTTTGAGTCCGGCTTTTATCTCGTTGAACGGCAATTATCCCCTTTTGAAACTTCCTGCCGCATAAATGAAACACCGATGTCATATCTTGATTACAACAGACCAAGGGAAGCTTTCAGGTCGCTAAAGGTGACAGACGGAACGTCTGACAATTGCACGGTAGGCTGAAAAGAATAGAATGCTCTACGGCCCGGTACTTATGGGTTCTGAGTTTTGTAGAAAATAAGGAACGACCGGCTCCCGCGTTGTAAACATCGTCATATGCAGATCCTTCAAAAAACTTTAGTCTCGCTGTCATTCCGACCGAAAACAGCCTTCAGCCCTGAGCGAAGCCGAATGGACGGGAATCCACATTTCATCACTCGTTATTCCTTGTTCGATACCTGTCCTAAGCGCAGTCGAAGGATTCGATATTCCTCGCGGTCATCCCGAGGCGCACCAGAAGAACCTCTTCTTTTCTGTTCTCTGCCCCCGCAAGCAAAAGGCCGCCAAACTATGACCGCGGTCAACCCTCCTTCTTTCTTTTACGTCTCAGGGCCCTAAGTTTCTGTTCTGTCGGACGAGTCTTGCCGTGAGTACCCCGCCAGACTTTACCTCTCTTGCTCGTTCTGTCACCTCTGCCCATTCGCAACTCCTTGCCGCCTTGTCCCTAATCAATTTCACATTTTCTATGACCAACACCTGTTCAATTCACACTCACCCACCCTCTCCCGCTGCCGGTAAATTATAAATGTTACGCCGTACCACGCCTGTCTGCAAGAAAAATCCCCCTCAACAGCAGCGAAAATCCCCGCCAAAACCAATAGGCCGGCAGCCTTCAACTGGCGACCTATACTTACCAAAATCCCCCAATTTGAAGCTAAATACCAGCAACTGTGCGCAAAAAAATCCTGCCTTTCCCGCACCAAATGGTCTTTACTTAGTACAGGAGCGATACCGGATTTTCATTTAGCTATAAGATTATATTTTTCAGGATGTTCAATTATACCAAACGAGAGGTCCACATCAAGGCTCGGCCAATACAAATGTTTATTGTGCCACAACTGGACTTCACTTATTTGCCGAACATTTGCATTTTTGAACCAGGGAAACTGCTCAAAAGGCAAAAAATATTCCTTGCCTTTGAAAAAAATCCAAAAGCCATGCTCTGAAATATTGCTGATTTCAGGCCTCGAAGTGTTTTTTCCACGCTTTAACGATTTTACTTTTGTGTTCCTCTACTCTGTAATTTCCAGCGCGAAAAATTGTAGGGCTCATAAAAAAAGTATAAAGAAATCCTAATATGTTATCAATAAAATATTTTGCGCAAAAACCAGAGTACCGACCAACTCTTCCTCGTGTTGCTTCCATTAAGTGTTTAGCCCGTCAATTTATTGGCGGGTCCATTTTCTAACCACCCCTAACGACTAATTTGCCTCTCGCACAAAAGGCTCGCCTAATGCGCTATTTGCCAAGTAGTATCTTAACCTGTTCGTGAAGCTTAGGTACATGTTCCTGCAAAATCCCCCAAATGGTCTCATTCTCTATTGTTGAGTAGCCATGTACAATAACGTTGCGAAGGTTGACAATCTGGCGTATGTTGCTGATAGTATTTGAGATGTTGGAATCTATTTTTTCAGCCTGACTCAGGGCCTCGCCTATAATCATCAACTGCCGTTCCACACCGCTTCTCAACAAAAGCTCTGCCTTATAATCTGCAAGATTTTTCCCCTCTGTAAATTCCAGGAGTCCTTCGCAGGCCTGAAAGACATCATAAAGGAACTTCCGTGTTTCAGGCTGCATAAATTTCACTCCTGTTCTTGTTAATCGACTCCAGCAGATATGGATTGTCTATGGCCTTGACCTCAACAAGGTCCACGTTGCGCCCGAACATATCCTGAAGCTTTTCCAGTAGACCAAAGTAGCAATTAGCGTGTTGCACCGGCTCTAAAGGCTTGAATTCTACAAGAAAATCGATGTCGCTGCTCTCAGGGTCAAAACCTTCTTCCGTCAACGCCGAGCCGAACAGCTCTAAATGTTTCACGTTATATTGCTCACAAAGGCCGGTCACTGCTTTGCTGTTATTTTTGACAAGATCAATCATAATACTTTTCCTTTAATCTTGAAAAAAGAGTGTAAGCGCTATCGATGCTCATGTCAAAACAAATCCCCCAAAAGCCAAAACGCCGACAGTTCTCGACTATCGGCCTGTAATTACCAAAATCCACCTATCGCCATTACAGAGACCCAACCGTCAGCGCGGGGTCATTAGAGCCCAATACAAAATCCCGACCAACTCTTTTTCGTGCCGCTTCCACTTGTCATTCCCGCGAAGGCGGGAACCCATTTTTGAACATTTGGATTTTGGTCATTCGGATTTGTTTCGGATTTCGTGCTTAGTATTTCGGATTTCATCATCATCGCTCTGTGCCATGGACTCATCAGAAAGCGCAAAAGGAAAGCCCCGACCGGTCTCCCAATCGGGGCTTATAAATCCTGCCTGTCCTGAGCACCGTCGAAGGAGCGATACCGGGTTGGAGCGAAGCGCAATCCGGCTTTAGACGGACTCGCCCATATCTTCATTTCAACGGAATCGCCGGCAGCCTTTTCAGCGTCTTATTGGCCGTATCAACAATGATCCCCACCGACTCCAGCGCCGTAACACCAAGGATTGGTTCTGCTTCAGGTAAACCAAAAATCACTCGGCCGGCCGTAGTTTCGCCCATGAATTCAATTCGGCCCAAGCCATACGGGTATTCTTTGACCGAACCATCGGCAAGTTCGTAAGACATTTTGCCTTCTTTCTTTAAGCCAATCTTTTCAAGTTCCGGCGCAGGAACCATTGAATCGGTAGCACCGGTATCAACAAGAAAGACCGCCTCGTAGAACTTCTCGCTATTGCCAAACGGTATTATTTTCGTTGTTACTTTTGTCAATCCCATATAGTGAGCATCCAGGAAAACCCATTTATCAGACGAATGCAAAAAAAAATCCTGGCGATACCTACTCTCGCCCATAAGGACTACCATCGGCCGGACGGGCTTAGCTTCTGAGTTCGGAATGGGATCAGGCGTTTCCCCGTCAGTATATTCACCAGGAAATTCATTAGTTCCGGGCCGTCAGCCCGGCTCTATTCTCGATACGAAATTTCAAATCCCAATCTGAAATCTTAAATTTGAAATCTGAAATCTCCAAAAAATATGCAGATGCGTATATGAGTACTTACTTATGCTCTTATGCACTTGTGCACTTTCTTCAACCAAAGATTGATATGGTCAAGTATTCGAGCGTTAGTACCGGTTAGCTGAACGCATTTCTGCGCTTACACACCCGGCCTATCAAACCTGATAGTCTATCAGGGCTCTTCTTCCCGCACCTATTTTAGGTCACATAACAGAGCAATCAATCAACGTCCGTTACTGGCCTAAAATAGGTGCGGGAACGGAATCCTAATCTTGAAGGGGGCTTCCCGCTTAGATGCTTTCAGCGGTTATCCTTTCCCGACTTAGCTACCCGGCGATGCAGCTAGCGCCACAACCGGTACACCAGAGGTCAGTGCTTCCCAATCCTCTCGTACTAGGGAAGCATCTCCTCAAGATTCCTGCGCCCACGGCAGATAGGGACCGACCTGGCTCGCGCCGGTCTGAACCCAGCTCGCGTACCACTTTAATCGGCGAACAGCCGAACCCTTGGGACCGCCTAC
>DUZJ01000103.1 GCA_013349615.1 Planctomycetota bacterium
ACGTGCGGGACAAGTGTTCAAAACGAGATTGCTTCGGCCTAAAAAGAAGGCCTCGCAATGACTTTTTACATTGCGTCGCCGTGCCGGCGACGGCTAAACGAGAATGAACCGGCCAGAGGCCGGGGACATTTTTAATAGATTCCTCGACTGCGCCCCTGTGCTTTCCTGCGAAAGCAAGAACGGGGGCTGCGCTCGGAATGACAGGGGTGGAGTGATGAGGGTGCTCGAATCTCGATGCCGGATTGTAGATGCCCGAGCTTTATCCTGAGCGTAGCCGAAGAGTCGAAGAGAACCAGCCCTTGCCCATTTTCACATCCGCGCATTTTCACATCCACGTATTTTCGCATCCACGGCAATGATTGGCGGGATTTTCGGGATTTTTGGGTGCGGTTTTTTTTATTTTTTTTTATTGCCAGATGGTGCCTGTCTCCGTTATGATGCCTGTTTAACAGGATATATATTCCCTCGTCTCTCAGGAATATTTACCAAAAGAAGAGTGAGAGACAGGTTAATTTACGGCCAGTTGTAAGGCCAAAGGAGTCAAGTAGTGAGTTCAGGTACAGTAAAATGGTTTAGTGGGAAGAAAGGCTTCGGATTTATCACCCCCGACGACGGCGGTGATGATGTGTTCGTGCACCACTCTGAAATCAAGACGACCGGCTACGCCACCCTTTATGAGGGCCAGAAGGTTGAGTACGAGGTCGGCGAGGGCAAAAAAGGCCGGCCGTGCGCGACTAACGTAGTCCCAGGCTAAAGCACCCCAGGATGACGCCAAAGAAAAGGCTCCACAGACAGATGGAGCCTTTTCCTTTTACTCTTTAAGCCCGCCGGATTGAACTTGTTTACTGCCTTGATATCATTTTTTTGCTGACCTTGCAGTTGGTTTTATGTCCGGTTGATTTGCATAGAGCCTCTTACTCCCAGCCAAAGAAGGAGCATACCAGCGGCGCCAAAAATCGCATCCATAGCAAACTGAAAAGAGTACGACATAGGGAAAAAAGTACTCTCGTCGGCAAGGAGAATATACCAGTAAGTCAGCGTTTTAACGAAGACTACGAAGGTCATTCTATGTGTTATAGTGATGTTGAAAATTATACTGCAATAAACCATTAAACATGTCAGCCATGTCACAAGCCACAGCAGAAAAACCGCGCAAAGAATCTTTGTCCTTCGGGCTGCCAGTAAAATGATGTAGGCGGCAGGAAAGATCAGTGCACAAAAGAACAAGCCAATAAATCTATACTGTTCATTGATTATAATAAAGGTAAGCCATATCACGATGGCTGCACTGTACAGGGCGGCGGTAATCAGCCCCATTATTATTTTTGTTTTCGGCTTCACGATTCTTTCCTTTCAGTATTTCTGATACTGTATTTATCATCCATCTTGCCATCGCCGTTTCCAGGCCGGGCGGCAAGAGCGTTGACGGTTCGAGAGTAAACAAACGTACTCGTAATAAGTACCTCTACGGAAGAAGATAACTAAACGCAGCCTTACTAATCCAGATGCCAGATACGGGCGACGTGCCCTTTCCTGAACTCCATACCGCAGCCGTCTGCATCACCGACTATGCGGGTGCCGTAATAGACACAGCCATCAATGACATCAAGCTCGCGACGCGCACTTACGTCTTCACGAGCCGGTTTGTCATTGGGCGTGCTATCTCCAGAAGGGCCGGTGAGCGGGGGATACCATTTGTTACCAGTTGTCATTGGGTATGCCTGCATAATCTGCTCAACCTGAGCGAAGGTCATTCCGGGCCCGCGGCGTTTTGTTATCACTATCGGTCCGGGACTGCTGCGATCCAGGTATGGGCCGGGTCTGATACGAGCCAACTGCCGGTGAAAGCGATGGTACCGAGTCAAGGGCACGCTGTACACCACCAACACTGCGCAGAGGAAAAGCACGTATAATATCAGCGTGGTTTTTTTGAACGGCGCGTTGACCAAGGTAAACACAGGTACGCTCAGTACAAGCGCCACTATCACGTAAACGATGAGCATACGAGGGCGGGCAACGTATATTCGAAGGGATGCGGCGAAGACCAGGCCCGCAAGAACCAGGGCGACAGCAACAAATAGCTTCGGATGCGACCTCCACAAACTCACCATCAATAACACAATCATAGGGACACTTATTACGATGGCAAATATGATGTAAAACAGATAAAGAGGAATGAAAGCAAAGAAGAGCAGTCCGGCCAGAGCAGGCGCAAATACGAAGAACCGTGCGGCGACAGCAAGGAGCCCCGGGGCTTTTTCTGATTTAATGATATGGCCGCTATACATTGATATTGGCCAGCATAGTATCATTATAAGAGCGTGCAGTAAAATAAGCCCCCAATCATAACGGTATCTATCACCAGCACCGTGATTCAAAGTCTCTCCAAACAAAAAACACAGAAAGGATAATATTACGACGATACTTGCAAAGATAATCAATCCTTTGCAATTTGGTTTAAGCCATAGCATTTTCACTTTCCCGTTCCTTCAAAAAACTATTAGCGTTTTTCTCTCAAGGTCCCCAATCTCTAATCCACTAATTCTCTAATTCACTAGTCACGAGCGACGGTGTTGCTGTCATCCCGTAAGTGGTTCGTAGAATTTTTTCGGGTGAGGACCGAGGGTGTTTGTCAGCGTGCCGAGGTCTTCGATAGTGCATTCGATGGTGTCGCCGGGCTGTAGGAAGTCGCCGGTGGCCATAGCTACGCCGGCGGGCGTGCCGGTGGCAATGATGTCGCCCGGCTCCAAAGTCATTATGTGGCTTAAGAACGAGACGATATCGGCGACAGGGTAAATCATCTGCGAGGTGTTGGCTTGCTGGCGGACACGACCATTTACAGCAAGCTGCATATCGAGATTTTGGACGTCCTCGACCTCGTCTTTAGTCAGGAGGTACGGCCCCATCGGCAGGAAGCCGTCCGACCATTTTCCGTTGAGCCAATCGTAGAATTCGTCCCAGGGGCGCTTGGCCCGGTCTTTAGCGAAAGTTACGCTGCGGGCGGACACATCGTTGACGATTGTGTAGCCGGCAACTGCGTCGAGGGCATCTTCGGGTTTTATACGTTTGGCGGATTTGCCTATTACCACTGCAAGCTCGATTTCGTAATCCACCTGTTCGCTGTAGGGCGGCCAGGGTATCTGAACATCAGGTCCTATTACGACGGTCGGGGGCATAAGGAACGGTCTTGGTACTGTCGTTCGGCGTGGCGAATCAGAGAGGCCGAGAGCAAGGCCGGCTTCCTTAATGTGCTCGCTGTAGTTTCCCGCTAGCGCGATTGCCTTGTTCGGCCGAGGGATGGGGGCGAGGAGCTTGACGGAATCGAGTCCCGATTTCATCCGGATAAAAATATCAGTCGAGTCAGCTAATTCGGAAAGCTTCGCAAGGCAGTCCGGGCCTCTTTGCAGAATTTCTCTTACGCTTCGCGGCGGCTTTGGGCCGGGCCAGACCGATGGGATGTCGATCAGGCCGTCGCCGGTAAGGATGCCGCAGGAAATTGACCCCGTTAGAAAGAAGGCGTCGGAGCTTTTTAACGGAGTTGACTTATTTCTGGAATATGTAACTAATTTCATTTGCATACTTTCAATATTACTGTTTAGATTAGTGGCTGATATGGTAACAAAATTAGACTTGAATTTGCAATGGGAAACCTTTTTAATGTGATTTGAGCCTGTCAGGTACAGAATTCGTCCGGCGGCAGCAACAAGAGGAAATAATAGTGTGGGGACTTGAAAGATGGCGGTAAAGGATTTTTGGGCGCGAGTAAGTAACTGGGTGACCGGTGGAAAAATAACCAGGGTTTCAAATTATCAGCCTGAGATAAACGAAGAAGGACTAATCAGCGAAAACGGCGGTCCGGCAGAGCCGGGTGGAGATGAATCCCAACAGGCCGGGACGCAAAGCGATAAGGCAATAGTGAAAACGGTCCAGCCGGTGGAAAAACAGCAGTCGCTTGAAAAACTGCAGGCCGGTTTCGATAAACTCATCGGGCAACTTCAGGGCATCAATGAGAACCTGAACCGTCAGGTCACCCAGAATGAAGACCTGATGGGCCGAATCGAGCAGCTTCCGAAGCTTCTGGAAAGCTTTCCGGATGTTGTACAAAATCAAAAACAGATAACCGAGGGTTTGATTGAGCAGCTAAAAACGGCGGCGGCCAAGGACCAGCAGTTTTTAGATGCTGTTGAGAAGATACCAACGGAGACGGCCAAACAAACCGACGCCCTTGTCGATATCGACCATCAACTTGCCGCCGCTGCGGAAACCGATGTTCAAATGGCAGAGAGTCTTAACAAATTTAACGAGGCGTTAGACAAACTAAAGCAGAGCACCGTCAGCCAGACCGACGGCATTATGCAGATGAGTAAGACCTTCGCGACGAGCGACAGGTACCTTAAATATATCCTCTCGAAGCAGAACAGACGGTTTATGTGGGTATTTATAGCCGCTATCGGTGTGTGCGTGCTGGCGATTTTGATACTGACGGGGATAGTTATTTATCTAAGGCAGTATTAACAACAATTTCTTTTTGGCGCGAATTGTGAACCACAGATAAGTTGAAGCGAGGAGGGCGTGGAGGTTTTTTGCCATAGATACCGAACCGGTGATTGGTGATTGGATTTCGTGTAGAGACAATTTCACATTTCAAATTTGGGGACGAGATTGCCGCCCTTCGACTACTTCGATTTAACTCAGTATAAATGTGCTCAGGACAGGCTCTGTGTAGCAATGACAAGGTAAAGAACCCCCAGTAAAACTAGGGACAAACTATTGCTGCGTCGCCGTTCCGGCGACGGCTAAACAAGACCACAATGAATTGAGGGGCTAAGCACTTTATGTTTGGAATATCGAATCCGTCAGGGCCGGACCTGGGCGGTATCGAACGAGGAATGTCGAGTGTTTTAATCCGGCAGTTTGAAGAAGGCTTTGGATGTGGCGGTTGCGGCGGCGGCGAAATCGGGGAAGGGGATTTGTTTTAGGTCAGCGAGGAATTTTGCGGTGTGGAACATAAGGGCCGGCTCGTTTGTCCTCTGCTTTCGCATCGGCTCCGGGGACATATAAGGGCAATCAGTTTCAAGCATCAATCTATCAAGTGGAACGAGCTCGGCGGCCTGTCGGGTCTTTTCGGCGTTCCTGAAGGTAACTACGCCGGTAAAAGAGATGTAAAAACCTTTATCAAGAACAATTTTTGCCTGTTCGGGTGAGCCGGAGAAACAGTGGAAGACCACTTTTTTGAGGTCGGGGCCGGCCTGCTCCAAAATTTTCATCGTTTCATCAAAGGCTTCTCTGCTGTGTATTATGACGGGCAGGGCCAATTCGCCGGCGAGCTGCAAATGCTTAGCGAAGACATCGGCCTGCTGGTCGCGGGGGGAATGGTCATAATGGAAATCGAGGCCTGTTTCACCGATGGCGACGACTTTTTTGTTTTGTGCAAGGGCATTTAGCTGCCTTAGCGCCTGGTCGGTTACGTCCTTGGCATCGTGGGGATGGATTCCGATAGCGGCGTACATATTATCGAACTTTTTGGCGAGCGCAATTGCCTTTTGGTTCTGGTCGGGATCGGTCCCTACTGTTATCCAGGAGGTGACGCCGGCGGCGATGCTGCGTTCGATGACGGCGTCAATGTCGGAGGCCAACTGCTCAAAAGTCAAATGGCAATGTGTGTCAATAAGTTCCATCATTTGTGTTTGCTTTCGACTTCTTTGGGGGCGTTTGCTTTTAGGTTAATTTTTTCGCGCAGTTCGGTCAGGTCTGTGGGAGAAACGGACCATTTCGTGCCGGAGGCGGTTTCTGCTTTTTCCAGGGCCTGTCGAGCTTCTTCGAGTTTTTCCGGGTGGTACTCATTAAGAAATCTTGCGTACCAGAACCAGTACCTGGGTCTTTGGGGATGGTCTGTGAGCATTTCGTTGTAAGTCTGCTGAGCCTGCTGGAGGTGGCCTGCTTTTGCGAGGCAGTTGGCGAGGCGTGGGAGATAGGGATAGTCGGGACAGAGGCTGACAGCCTTTTGTGAGGCTTGAGCGGCTTGTTCGTATTTGACGAGGTCCCTTAGAATATCGGCTAATGCGTGCCAGTAATGCCCATTTTCAGGGGACATTTCGAGCAACTGCCTGGTGAGGACCTCAGCTTTTTCGGGCGATTCTTTTTTAAGGGAGCGGAGTCTGACAAGATTAAGGTCAGTTCTCAGATTGTTCAGACCTTTTTCTGAGACGCGGTCCTGTGTCTTTGCATCGGCGAGGTCGAGGGCTTTTTCGGCTTCATCCAATTTATCAGGTCGGTTATTAATCAGGAAGCGTGCATATTTGAACCAGCACTGTTGACATCCACAGTCTTCGGTCATTCTCTTGTAGTAGGGTTCTGCCTCGTCGAGTCGGTCAAGTTTGGCCAAGGCATTGGCAAGGCCTCCGTAGTAGAGTCCGTTGGGATTGAGGTCAACGGCTTTCTGTACGGCTTCGAGCGCCTCTTCGTAGCGATCGAGCGTCATCAAGGCTCGGTGGTACCAGAACCACCAGTGGGAGTTATTGGGGTCTTTTTCGATTAGTTTCCGGCCAAGCTCTTCGGCCTTGAGGGGTTCGGTCTGCGTGAGAATGTGGACGCGGTTGGCCAGCGCCAGCTCGTTGTCGGGTTGGATTTCGAGGGCGGCATTTGTTTCTTTGAGTGCCTGGTCATATCGCTTATGTTCCATGAGGAAGTTTCCGTATCCGGCGTGGGCGCGGGCATTGTCCGGCTGCAGACGCAGGGCTTCTTCAAAGTTCGATTCAGCCAAGGTGAGAAGGTCTTTCCTGGAGGAATCTATCGTATATATACCCTGGGCGCTGAAAGCGATGAAGATGCGGGCTTGAACCGATTTGGGCCGCAAATCGGCGAACTGTTGTGCGGCAGCGAGATATTTGTCTGAATTTTTGTTCAACATCGACTCGATGTAATCCATCGCAAGTGAGAAGGCACGTTCGGCATTATCTACGGGCTGTAATTGGGGCGGTCGCTGCCGGGCGAAAGAGTCCAAACCGTGTTGTTCGAGGATGGCCTCTATGGAGCGTATGCTGCAACCCATAAGATCCGTTCGTATAACGGGGCCTTTCTTTTTGGGCTTAATCAATCCTTGCTGACATAGTATGCCAACGACCTTTCCTGTTTGGGGAAGGACGAGTGCCGAGCCACTCCATCCGGGGCCGCCAAAATGGGATCCTTTCAACACGATGGATTTGGGGGAAGGCTTTTTGTATATTTTCAGGACAGGCAGTTTCTCCATTCGCACTTGCCGCGAGAAGCGAAATGGAGGTTTTATGATTTTTTGTTGAGGATAGCCGGTGACGAGGATTTCCTTTGCCGCTTTAAGTTCGGCTTCGCTGGCCAGGGTAAGAGCAGGGTGTGCTGGCCAGGGTGCCTTTAGTACGGCCAGGTCTGCGTCTTTGTCGACGGCCAGGATTTTGAATTCAAAGGCGTCGCCATAATAAGGGCTGATGACGACAACGTCCGGTGAAATGGCTTGTCTGTGTGGGTGTGCGAAGCCGCGCACGCAATGAGCGGCGGTAAGGATAAGTGTTCCGTCACCGATTGCGAATGCCACTCTGGGCCATTCGACAACAGTTCCTCTTTGTTGCCGGCCGAGATATGCGAGCACTACGATTGCCTGTGAGGGAAAATCCGGGATTTGCTCTGAGGGGACCAAGAGTTTGCGAGATTGGTATTGTTTTTTTTGTTTGTCCCAGTGTTCGCACCCAAGTTTTGCTACACAATCCAAAAATAAGAAGCAAAAAATGCAAATTAGCAAAATAATTTTTCTTATGATAAACATATATGTAACCGTTCTTGTTTTGACAAGTAAGCGACACCTTTTTGTGGGCCGTGTGAATACTGTTTCTGCTCCGAGCTGCTGTATGAGATTAGTCGCTGCAAGGTCGGAGTTTAATCTATCCTGTTATATATGATGCCAAAATCCGTAAGAAGTTGCAAGATTTTTTCAGAATGTTCAAAAGTCAAATGGCAATGTGTGTCAATCAGCTCCATTATTTTCAGGCACGATATCGTTTTTTCCAAAGGATACGTGTTTTGTCTCGTTGCCGCGATTGATAGTAAATGTGATAACTTCGTCTTCTCCTTTATGCAGTTGCGAAAGAAACTCAACGAGCTCCACCAGACCATAGGATGATATATCTTGGTCGTACACTTTTAGAAGGACATCGTCTTGCCTTATTCCTTTTTTGTATGCCGGGCCATTTGGGTCAATTGAGTCAACAAAAATATTGTTGCGGTGTCGGCGCAGCTCAAAACCAAGGTTTTCAATGGAAATGTGTGCATCAGTTGGCCTGTCAAAGTGCTCGCCCTTTTTCAAATACATTTTTCGGCCCTGAAAATCGAACGTAACCAGATGGCGGCGCAAAAATCCCAGCCCTAAAGAAGATTGATTGCTCTCGTAAAAGATAGCGTCTCGGTACTCAAATGACCCGATAGAAAACTTGTTTATAACGGCCGCTTTGTTGAAACCTTCCTTCGTTTCGATTTCGACCTTTGAGCAAACTTTTTTGAATATCCTGCTTTTCAGGTCTCCATCAACCTGAGGGATGACATGACCGGTATCGATCACAAAATTCACCGGGACATCATTGACAATCCTGCCTTTGACAAGCGGAAGCCCGGAAAGGAACTCGTATTTTATAGACAGAGGTTGTCCCCACTCAGGATGCTCATTTTTTTCGGGCTTAAGGAATGAGAATATGCCTGTATCCCTCTTTGATTTAAGAAATGAAACTGTCGCCTTGTCAAAATCTATCCGGACTACATACTTCTTCAGGAAATCCATTCCAATAATGCCGTGGGCCTTCCTTGCCAGAGCGGAACTTACCAGCTCAAGGTCTATGACTGCTATCAGACCGCAATCCCTCATGTTCAAAGGTCCAAGATAGGCATGTGGAATTCTAAATAGTTCAACCTTAATAGTTTTTCCGCCGGCAGCTTTACCTTTCTTTGGCCAAAGGAACCGCTTTCCGAGTTTATCTTTCAAGGAAGCATCAAAAACCGTTGTTGTAGCTCCGGTGTCGAGGATAAAATCATATTCTTTGCCGTCGAACGTGACCGGAAGAAGTATCGGCTTTGCACCTCCTTCAATTTTGAATTCAGCTAAGACCTCAGGCTCAGTACAGGTAGGGGAATAACTTTCCGGCACAGTTGCACAACCAGCAGAGAAGGAGAAAACACAAAAGCACAAACTCACAAAACTGCTCGAAATTATCTTTCGCATGATATTACCGGTCGAATTATCACTGCCTTACAGCCTTGTTTTTGTTGTTGTCCTCAAATTCCAACCGTGATTATTATAATTGCTTGCATTATTATAGACGAAAAGTGAGCAAAAAGTTACGGTATTTTTCACAGATTACTTGAAATAGCTAAACAACCCCGCAATAAATTTGGGGGCTACATACAAATACATTGCGTCGCCGTGCCGGCGACGGCTAAACGGTTAGGGGACGAAAGCGTTTTTGTAGTGTTTTATTTGTGGGCGGCCGGATTGGCCGAGGACTATCGCGACAACATCAAAACGAAAAGGGCGGCCCTCTATGTTGTTGGTAGCAAGAAAATAGCGTGCGGTTTTGAGCAATCTGGCCTTTTTGGGCTTCGTGATTGAGTCTTCAGGCGGGCCAAAGGTAACATCCGCCCTCGTTCTTACCTCGACAAAGACGATGGAGCCATCGATATCGGCCATAATGAGGTCGATTTCGCCTGTCCGGCAGGCGAAGTTGCGAGTGATGGTTTTGAAGCCCTTGCTTTTGAGGAACTTCTCGCATCGTTTTTCACCCCATTGACCAAGGAGTTTGGGGTCGGCCAATAGCTTGCGTTTTTTCAGCAACAAATTTCGTATCTCGCTATTTTGAGACGGTGTGTTTGCTGTGGCGGTGAGCAAGGCGGACGGCTTTGCCTGTTCGCTTGCGGAGGTGGTAGAGCTTTGCTCGCCTTGTTTTGCCGCTTCGGACCGGCCTGATATTGACAATGTTCGGCGAATGCAGGGGGAAGATTCTTTCGACGCCCTCGTCATCTACGATTCGTCGGACAGTGAATGTTTCGTTGATTCCACGGCCTCTGCGTGCGATTACGGTGCCGGTAAATACCTGTATACGCTCTTTGTCGCCCTCCTTGATGCTGCAACGGACGTCAACGGTATCGCCTATTTCAAAA